>NZ_JBARCR010001284.1:0-3555 GCF_049794275.1 Trebonia sp. | reverse complement strand
GCGACCGCGCGGTCGCACCGGACGCCGACCCACAGCACGCGCAGCGCGCCCAGCGCCTGCTTCCACCGCTGCTGGGATGCCGCGCCGCCGAGGAACACGTCATCGACGATGATCCGGGCGCCGGCCTGTGCCATCGCGGCGACCCCGGCCATCCACGCTGCCTCCAGCGCCCGGAACTCCGGTCCGATGACAACTGAACCGTCGGGCGGGAACTGGATCCCGGAAGCCGACGTCTGCGCGGACACGGGCATCGCCTCGATCAGCGTGTCTACCCCGAGGCTCAGCCACGGCTCCGGGAGGATCGCCTGCAGGCACCGGGCGATGCCGGACTTCCCCGAGCTGGATCCGCCGTTGAGGACGATCACCTGAGTGGTCACATGCGGACCAGGGTGGTGAAGAGGCGGTCTAGTTCGGCGGCGGGGGCGGCGGTGATGCCGCTGTGCACCGGGCCGGGCTGGACGATCGCGGAGCGGGGGGCGGTCAGCCAGCGGAAGCGCTCGCCGAGCGGGCGGGCGGCGAGCGGGCCCTCGGTGCAGGCTCGCTCGAACGCGGCCAGCGCGGCGCGGGCGGCGGCCAGGTCCACCGCCGGGTGCAGCGCGAGCAGGCGGGCCTCGTCCAGTTCGGTCACGCAGCCTAGGTAGCGGAAGGATTTGGAGTAGACGAGCACCCCGGCGTTGATCGCCTCGCCGCGCTCGACCCGCGGGACCACGCGGATCAAGGCGTACTCGAATACTTCCGTGTGGTTAGGCGGGCTGCTCATGACCTGATCACCTCGGGGACCAGCGGGGCGCGGCGCAGCAGGTGCTCGACGTAGGCGTCGGCGCCGCGCTCGCCGAACCAGTCTGGTGGGACGTCGGCGGTCACCTCGGCGAGCACCGCCTCGGTCACCAGCGGCGCCAGCTTCTCATGCGCGGCCGCGACCTGGGTGGCGCGGCCGCGAAGGACATGCTGGCTGCTGTCGAACGGCTTGGCCGGGTCGGCCTGCCTGCTCCAGTCATGGTGGAAGTAGAGCGCGGCGCCGTGGTCGATCAGCCAGATGTCGCCGTGCCAGACGAGCAGGTTCGGGTTCCGCCAGGTGCGGTCCACGTTCTGGATCAGCGCGTCGAACCACAGCAGCTCGCTGGCGAACGCCTCGCCGGCGGTCCAGCCCAGCGGGTCGAACCCGGCGGAGCCCGGCAGGAAGTCCACCGCGAGGTTCAGCCCCTCGCTGGCGCGCAGCAGGTCCTGGATCTCCTCATCGGGCTCGCTGGCCGCGATCCTCGGGTCCAGCCAGGCGAGGGCGAGCTCTGGGGTGCGCAGCCCTAGCCGGCGGGCCAGTTCGCCGGCGATGATCTCCGCGACCAGCGCCAGCGAGCCGTGCCCCGCGCCGCGGAACTTCAGCACGTACGTGCCGAGGTTGTCCGCCTCGACGAGGCCGGGCAGGCTGCCGCCCTCGCGCAGCGGGGTCACGTACCCGGTGACAGTGACACGTTCAAGCACGCGCGACACGTTACCGGCCCGGCGCGTCAAACGGGACTGGGACAATGGCGCGGTGGACGAGACCGAGCTGCCGGTGCGGCTGGCCGGGCGGGTGATCCCGATCGACCCGGCCGGCCGGGTGCTGCTGTTCCGGTATGACGACCCGCCGCCCAAGGGGCCGCACTGGGCTACCCCAGGCGGCGGCATCGAGGCGGGCGAGGACTACTACGCGGCCGCCCGCCGCGAGCTGACCGAGGAGACCGGCTGGACCGACGTCCCCGTGGCACCCGGTGAGGTGCACCAGGAGAGGACCGTGCAGTGGGCGGGCGGGATGCGCCGGATCGTCCGCCAGCACGACCATTACTTCGTCGCGCGGGTGGCGGTCGCCGAGCGCCCGCTCGGCGAGGTGGCCGCCATGCACGTCAGCGACGGGATCCATGAGGCGCGCTGGTGGACGCTCGCCGAGCTGGACGCGACCGGGCAGGCTGTGTATCCGCGGGGGCTCGCGGAGCTGGTCAGGCGGCTCGGACGTAGCGGACGTAGCGGCCTCGCGGCTAGCCCAGGTCAGTGGCCGGGGACTCCGGCTAGCTCGTAGACGAACGACGCCGCGTTGACCGTCCCGACCCCGGTGACCAGGTCGTAGCCCGCCCTGGCGGGATACCCGGCCACGGTGTGCAGCGTGCGCGGCGTGCCCTGGTAGAACGACACGGTGTTGTCGCCCGAGGTCACGTCCACGATCCCGGGGGCCCGCCGGGCGGACAGCGCGTACAGCGCGGGGTTGATCAGGCCGAGCGGGTGCCCGGCCACCTGGTCGGCGAGCGCGACGATGGCGGCGAACTCGGGAGTGGCCTCGCTGGTGCCGCAGATCAGCGACCAGCCGGGCCGCTGACCAGGGAAGGTGCTGTACACCTCCACCGCGCCGTCGCAGGAGGCGCTCATCGCGATGTCCGGGACGCCGCGCATGGCGCCCGTCACGGCCTTGACGCCGTTCTGGTAGGACGGGCGGGCGAAGAACTCGGACGTGCCGCCGCCGCTGGCGAACGGGACCGGCGCGGACTTCAGGTCAAAGTACCTGGCCGCCGCGGCGTCGGCGGTGTCGTTCCAGGCCACCGACGTGTACTTGC
The DNA here is from genome assembly GCF_049794275.1 of Trebonia sp. Lineage (NCBI taxonomy): Bacteria > Bacillati > Actinomycetota > Actinomycetes > Streptosporangiales > Treboniaceae > Trebonia > Trebonia sp. Next base: position 973 of record NZ_JBARCR010001284.1, on the reverse strand, counting down.
CGCCGGCCAGGATCAGCCGGGTGCCGCCGACCGCCGTCACCAGCGGGTCGCTGTCCGGCCACGACGTCACCTGGCGGGTGTAGTACGTGTGCTGGTCGAGCCCGTAGTCGGTGGCGCCGCTGTCGCCGGAGGCGGCGAGCACCGTGACGTGGTGGGCGTACGCGTCGCGATAGGCGGCGCGCAGCGGGTTGAGCTGCGCGAGGCTGGCGAACGTCTCCTCGGTGGCGCTGAAGCTCTGGCTGATCACGTCGCCGAGATGGTGATCGATCACGTACTTCTCGGTGGCGACGATCTGCGGGAAGCCGGCGGTTCCCTCCGTCTCGGCGACCGGGGTCTCGGCCAGCAGGATGTTCGCTCCCGGCGCGAGGGCGTGCGCGTACTCCACGTCCAGCGGGGTCTCGCTCGCCCAGCCTGCCATGTCGTGGACGCTGGGGTTGAACACCGGGATCTTCCCGGCCGGCGCGAGGATCGTGAACGAGGGCGGCGCGGGGTAGCCGAACTGCTTGTCGAACGCGGCCAGGTCCTGCCCGATCGTCGGTGATCCGAACGAGTCGACGATGACGATCGTCTGTCCGGTGCCCGTGATGCCCTTGCCGTACAGCGGCGGCAGGTTGTACGCCTTCCTGAGCTGGCCAGGCTGGTAGCACGCGATGCCGTAGGCGCGCTCGCACTGGGCGGTGGTCGGCGGGCCTGCCTGCCGTGGGACGGCGAGCCGCCTGACCCCCGGCGTGATCGACACGCGCGGCGCCTGTCGGTGGACCAGGATTTTCGCCGGTGCGGGGGCGGCAGTCGTGGCGGGGACGGCGGCCACGACCGCCGCGACCGCGGCGGCGACGAGCGCGACCACGCAGGCCGGCAGTCCCGCGGTCCATGCCCTACGCATCCTGGCTCTCGGCCTCCAGGGTGTCCATGTGCTGGTTATCGAGCCTAACCCGGCCACTTCCGTTACGCAGTGACATCAACTGTATACCAG
>NZ_JBARCR010001283.1:0-2261 GCF_049794275.1 Trebonia sp. | reverse complement strand
GGCCAGCGCGCACGCGTGCAGTTCCGCGATCGTCGAGGCGTCCATCACGGTGACCGCCCGCGCCAGCCGCTCGCAGCGCTGTGGTCCGGCGGCCAGGCCCGCGGACCGCAAGGCGACGCCGAGCGCGGCGGCCAGCGTCGCCACGTCGGTCAGTGGCAGCTCGTGGCCGTCAGGCTCGGGCTGGGCGCCCGCGCCAACCCGGCTGCCGTCAGTCATGCCCCACGACGGCGGCCAGTCCGGCCTCTCGCACGGCCTGCTCGTCCTCCGGGTACTTGACCACCACGCTCATCGTCCGCTCGGCCGCCGCGGCGGACAGCGACGAGGCGCCGAACACGGACAGCGCGCCCGCCCAGGTGATCGCCTCGGAAATCCCCGGCGGCTTGGTCAGCTCCAGCGCCCGCAGCCGGCTCACGGCGACCGCCACCTCGCCCGCGAGCGCCGAGCCCGCGGCAGGCACCCGCCGCCGGATGATCTGCGCGACCCGGGCCGCGTCCGGGTACCCGATCCAGTGGTACAGGCACCGCCGCTTCAGCGCGTCGTGCAGGTCACGGGTCCTGTTGGAGGTGAGGATCGTGATCGGCGGAACCTTCGCGCGCCGCGTGCCGAGCTCGGGGATCGTGACAGAAGACTCCGCCAGCATCTCGAACAGGAACGCCTCGAACTCGTCGTCGGCCCGGTCCACCTCGTCAATGAGCAGCACCGCGGGCCGCGGTCCCGGGTGGTCGAGCGCGGTGAGCAGCGGCCGGGCGAGCAGGAACTCCTCGCGGAACAGGTCGGTCTCCCGCATCTGCTCGTGCGTGGCCTCGGCGAGCCTGATGGCGAGCAGTTGCTTCGGGTAGTTCCACTCGTAGAGCGCCTCGGCGGCCGCGATGCCCTCGTAGCACTGGAGCCGGACGAGCGCGGTGTCGAGCGCGGCGGCCAGGGACTTGGCCGCCTCGGTCTTGCCGACACCCGGTTCGCCCTCGAGCAGGATCGGCTGGCCCATCCGGACGGCGAGGAACAACGCCGCGGCAAGCTGTTCACCGGCCAGGTAGCCGGTCTCGTCGAGGGCGCCGGCCAGCGCCGCCACATCGGGGAACCGCTTGCCGAGCTCGCTGGAAACTACGCTGCTCACAACGTGCGAGTTTATCCCCCAGGGCCGGCTGCCCACGCATCCAGGACAATTCGGGCGGCCGCGGGGCCAGGTCAGCGCCCGCCGATGTCCTCGCTCCATACCTCCGGGTACCGGGTCTGGAACTCCTGCATCGCGGCGACGCAGCCTGGGTCGTCAAGCAGCGCGACCGACACCCCGCGGGAGCGCAGGAAGTCCAGGTCGCCCGCGAAGGTGCGGGCTTCGCCCACCACGACGCGCGGGATCTGGAACAGCAGGATCGCCCCGGTGCACATCTGGCACGGAGACAGCGTCGTGTACAGCGTGGTGCCCGCGTAGGACGGCCGCCGCCCGACGTTGCGCAGGCAGGCGATCTCGCCGTGGGCCACCGGGTCGCCGCGCTGCACGCGCTCGTTGTGCCCGGCGCCGATCACCTCCCGGCCCGCCGCGAGCACCGCGCCGACCGGCACTCCGCCGGCGTCAAGGCTGGCCCGCGCCTGTTCCAGGGCCAGCGCCATCAGGTCTGAGTCCAGATCGCCCATGACCGCATACGTTACCGCGAAGCCCCGCCCAGCCACTGTGCACGGGTCACTTCCCACACCACGCCGATCCCGGTCCCTGCGAGCGGCTTGTGATCGAGCGGGCGGCGCTCGATCTCGGTGAAGCCCAGCTTGCGCGGGATGCCGCCGCTCGCCTCGTTGAGCTCGTCGTGCACGATCTGCACCCGTTCGATGCCGGGCAGGGCAAACGCCTGGTCGGTCAGGGCGGCCGCGGCCGCGGTCGCCACCCCGCGGCGCGTGTACGCCGGGTGCACCCAGTAGCCGATCTCCAGGCCGCCCGGCCCGATCCTGGCCATCAGCCCCGCGGATCCGGCGATCGCGCCGTCCACGAGGATCGCGTAGTTGAACCCCGCACGAGCGTCCCAGTCGCGCCCGGAGCCGACGAGGAACTCGGCCTGTGCCGCGCGGCTGAAGTCCAGCGCCCACGGCATCCACGGGCGCAGGTGCTCGAGCGACGCGAACACCGCGGCGCAGGAGGCATCCAGGTCGTCGGGGCGCCAGCGGCGCAGCACGGCTGGGCCAGCGTCGATCGCTTCCGCGGGCGCCGGTGCAACGTGTCGCATAACCCCCACCATGTCGCGCCCCGCACAGCGGCACAAGCCGATTAGCGG
>NZ_JBARCR010001282.1:0-4197 GCF_049794275.1 Trebonia sp. | reverse complement strand
GCGCTCGAGAGCGCCGCGGCGATCCCGCCGGCCGACCAGCTGGTGGTCTGCCACGGCGACGCCTGCGCGCCGAACACCCTTATCGGGGCCGGCGGCCGCTGGTCCGGGCACGTCGACCTCGGCAGCCTCGGCATCGCGGACCGGTGGGCGGACCTGGCGATCGCGACCTGGAGCGCCGGGTGGAACTACGGCCCCGGCTGGGAGGGGCTGCTGCTCGACGCCTACGGCGTCCAGCCGGATCCCGAACGGACCAGGTACTACCGCCTGTTGTGGGACCTTGGTTAGCCCGGGAGTAAGCCGCGTACGTTCCGGATGAAGGGGAACGGGAACCGGCGCGGACGGCGGGCTTTCCGGAATGCGCGTGCGGACGGGCGCCGTTGATTGTTCGTGAGCCACGCTACTGGCACCGGGCCCGGTGAGATCACCGACGACGGCTGCGCCGTCGAGCTTTACACGCTGCTTCCCCCGTTCGGCGAGGCGGAGATCGTGCACGCCGCGGTGCCGGAGGGGGCCTCGATCCTGGAACTCGGCTGCGGCACCGGCCGGATCCTGAAGCCGCTGGCGGAGCTCGGCCATCGGGTGCACGGGGTCGATGACTCGCCGGGCATGCTCGCCCGCGTCGCCGGCCTGCCGGTGACCCGATCGCCGATCGAGTCGCTGCGGCTCGCGGGGAAGTTCGACGTCGTGCTGCTGGCTTCCGGGATGCTGAATAGCGGTCCTGAGCATCGCGGGGCGTTCCTGGCGACGTGCCGGTGTCACCTGGCCGATAACGGTGTCGCCGTGTTCCAGTACAACCCGCCCGGCTGGTTCGCGGCGTTCGCTGGCGCGCCGCGGGAACGGGAGCGGGACGGGATCACGTTCGTGATCCGCGAGTCCCGAAGGACGCCGCCCACCATGTCCTGTGAGGTGGAGTACCGCGCTGGCGACCGGACCTGGACGCAGGCCTGGACCTGCTACGAGATCAGCGACGCCGAGCTGACCGCGGACCTCGACGCCGCCGGGCTGACGTTCGGCCGGTGGCTGACCGAGGACCAGGCCTGGTTCACCGCGCGCCCTCGCCTGCACTGAGCCGGCTGCCGTAGCGGTCGGCGAAGGCGAGTTCGGACACGTCGGGCCGGTGCAGCCGTCGCGGGAACGGGCGGGCCGGGTACCCGGCGACGATGTGGCAGGCCGTGGCCATGTGCCCGGGAATGCCGAGCAGCTCCTTGACCTCAGGCTCGCGGGCGACCAGCAGCGTGGTGAACGTGGTGGCGACGCCCTGGGCACGCAGCGCGAGGCACAGGTTCTGCGCCATCGGGTAGACAGAGCCGCCGCCGACGATGCTCAGCCGGCCGAGCCCGGTGTCGGTGGGATGGGTCTGCGCCAGGTCGGCGCACACCACGATGATCACCGGAAGCTCACCGAACCGGCGGGCGAACTGGTCGGTGTCGGCCATCGTCCGCGCGGTATCGGTGAACCCGGTCTGCACGCTCTTTGCCGCACCGCCCGCGCCGTGGATCGCCGCCGCCCCGTTGCGGGCAGCGGCGGCGACCTCCTCCCACAGCGGCAGGTACCACTCCCCCAGCTGCCTGCGCAGCGCCGGGTCCCTGACGAACACGAAGCGAACCGCGCACCGGTTGCCGCCGTTGGGCGCGAACCGCGCCAGCTCCACCGCGCGCAGCAGCACCGCGTCGGGTACCGGATCGTCCCGGTAGTACCGGCACGCGTGCTGCGTGCGCATCGCCTCGGCTAGCTCCATGGACAGGGAGATGCCCGGCGTCGCACCGGTCAGAACCTGATGAAAATCTGGCCCTTGGGCTGCAGGGCCGCGCCGGACAGCGCCACCTTGGTAAGCGCACCGGTCGTGAGGTTGACGGTGGCCAGGTAGTTAGCAGGAAAGCCCGGGCCTGGGCAGGTGGCCGGGGCGCCGTTCTCGTCGCACGGGGTCACCGAGCTGTACGCGGTCCCGATCGGGAACCAGCCGGTCACCTGGTCGACCGTGTCCGCGGCGGCATCGGTGAGGTACAGCGCGCCGAAGTGCGCGGTCGCCCAGGACGTGTCGTCGACCGACCTGGTGATCGCGAGGACGCTCAGGCTCGCTCCCCCTCCCCAGCTGTGCGGCTGGTCGAAGATCAGCTCCCGGTCGCCCTGGGAGTCCAGCATGAAGTCACCGCCGAACTTCGGCGAGACGTGCGGCACGACCTCGTTCGAGTCCGGGTCGGTGAGCGCCAGCGTGACGTTCGTCCCCGCGTGCGGGCCGTTGACCGCCTTGGCCGTCGAGTTGTCGTTAAACAGCGCGCGGACGGTGGCGATCTTGGTCCACGGGTTCAGCGACACCACGTACACGGCCGGGGCGCCCTTGGGGGCCGTTCCTGTCGTGCCCGGCGCCGAGGCGCTGATGAGGATCTGGCCGTGGTAGATCGAGATCGCGTCGGTGCCGCCCTTGTGCGGCAGCGGCTTGTTGTAGGCGTAGTGCGTGAGGTGCCCGGTGGCCGCCGAGATCGTGAACAGGCTCGAGTTCGCGTCCTCGTTGACGGTCACGATGACCTTGCCCGTCAGCGGGTCCGCGGTGACCCCGTCGGCGTGCCCGGGCACGTCCCACTGCCGGACTTCCTTGCCGTACAGGGTGAACTCGACGATCGTGCTGTCCAGGTTGCCGTCGGCGCTGGGCTCGCCCTGGGGGCCGGTCGCGTTCTGGAAGCCGACGTAGAGACGGCCGTCCAGCGTCGATATGTCGTCGGGCTGGGTCAGCGTTTCCGTGTGCCAGGCGCCCTTGCCGTTGGCCTGGTACTTGTGATGCAGATCCGCGCCGAAGGCGATCTGCCTGACGAACAGGGTGTGGTGGCTTGACTGCGGTTGCGCGCTCGCGGGCAGCGCGAGCGCCGCGGTCGTGAGCAGCGCACCCGCCGACACGACCGCGACGGCGGCTAGCCTCGCCGTACGCCTGTTGCTGGAGATGTTCACACCTTGAACATGTACGCTCCGCTCGTGACGCGGGGCGCAGCTTCGGGCGACGGGGAGATGAACGGCCGACGTCGGGGACTGAGCCGGAATCTGTTCTTCTGCTAAAGCGGCAGGGCCGGCGGTCCTCTGTGACTAGAGTCGGAACGATGGCCCCGCTTCGGCTATACGGAACGATCGCCCCGGTTAGCAACTATGGCTGACCGGGCGACGCGGGCTGACGCCCGGCGCAACAGGGAGAAGGTCCTCCGCGCTGCCGCGGAGGCTTTCGCCGCGTCCGGGTATGACGTGCCGCTCGACGAGATCGCCGCCCGGGCGGGTGTCGGCGCCGGCACCGTGTACCGGCACTTCCCCACCAAGGAGGCGCTGTTCGAGGCGGTGGTCACGGCGCGGGTCGTCGATCTCATCGCGGACGCGCGCGAGCGCGCCGGGGCCGCTGACCCGGGCGCCGCCTTCTTCGGCCTGCTGGCCAGGATCGGGGACGAGGCCACCGTCAAGCGCGACCTGCCCGAGGCCATCGCGATCCCCGGCCCGCTGCACGAGGAGCTGCACGCCGCGCTCGGCGTCGTGCTGCGCCGCGCCCAGCGGGCCGGCGCGGTGCGCGACGACATCGATACCCCCGACCTGATCGCGGTTTTCAAGGCGGCGACCGCCGGGATGCGCGACGCGACGGGCGGCGCGGTCCGCAGGAAACGGCTGTTCGATGTGATGACCGACGGCCTGCGGCCGCGGGTTCCGGCTGCCAGCTCGCTGCTCTCGTTAGAGCCGCGGATCGACGTGGACCTTGGTTCCCGGGCTGGGATCGAGCCGGCCGTCGAACGCCTCGACGGCCCGGTCGAGGCCGACGACGACGTGGACGAGCGGCCCCGGGTCCACGCTGCCGTCCGCGTAGTGCCCGATCGCGGGCGCGAGCCCGGCCGACGCGCCGAGGATGCCGACCGCCGTGATGTCGTTGAGCACCAGGTCGCGGCTGTCGACGACGCTGGGTTTCCCGGACACGCCGATGTAGACCATCCGGCCGGCCGGCTCGACGTACCGCAGGGCGACGGCGGGGACCGTTTCGTCGCCGGTGCAGTCGATGACCGCGTCGTAGGTCCGCGGCGGCGGGTTGCCCAGCGTGTGGTAACGGCTGGCGCCCATGGTCCGCGCGAGGTCCTCGCGGCTGGCGTCCATGCCGATCACGTGCACTTCCGCCCCGGCGGCGCTGGCGAACGAGGCGGCCAGCAGGCCGATGGTGCCCGGTCCCCAGACCAGCAC
>NZ_JBARCR010001281.1:0-5310 GCF_049794275.1 Trebonia sp. | reverse complement strand
CCACCGCCCAGCTGCGGCGGCTGGCCCGCGCGGCCGCCCCGCTGGCCCAGCTCTACGCGAGCATCGCCGCCTCGGAAGCCACTCACGTCAGCGCGCTCACCGCGCTCGCCGCCCGGAGCCATGGCTGATGACCGCGACCCCGACGCCCACCACGGCGCCACAGCCGGTGCGACCGGTACCGGCGCTGCAGGCGGCGCTCGCCGCGGAACACACGGCCGTATACGGCTACGGCATCGCGGGCGCCCTGCTGACCGGCGGCGACCAGGCGGCGGCGGTCGCCGACTGGCGGACGCACGAGCAGGCCAGGGACACTCTGGAGGCGATGATCGTCAAACTCGGCGCCACCCCGGTCGCCGCGAGCCCCGCGTACGCGCTGCCCTTCGCCGTCAACGACGCGCGATCCGCGCGGCGGCTCGCCGCGGCGCTCGAAGACGGCGTGACGCAGGCCTACCTCGGCCTCGTCGCTGTCTCTGACACGACGTTGCGGACCTTCGGCGCGCTGGCGATGCAGCCGCCGGCGCAGCGGGCGGCCGCGTGGCGCGGCTCTACCGTCGCGTTCCCTGGCATGGGGGCCTTAGTCTCCGCATGGGGGGCTCCCCGCCCCCATATCCCCCCGGCCCTGGCACGCCCGGCAGCTAATACCGGCTGATAACGGCGCCGGCCCCGGGCGAACCTCAGTCCCGGTTCTGCGGCAGGGAAAGCACCCGGGCGATGGCAGTCGCGGCCGCGTCAAGGTCGTCAGCGATCGAGATCCGCTCCGCCCACGACCACCAGAACCACCACATGCCGTCCCCGCAGCGGTCGGCGTACACATTCTCCTCGAGTGCCCGCGCCCCGGGGTTCACGACATACACGCTCGGCTTTCGCCCCGGCGGCGCCATCAGCCAGGCCTCAAGCCCGCGGTGCGTCAGTTCGTCGACAAGCTTGTCAAGATAGACAGACTGTGCGTGGTTCCCCTTAGCTTCCACCGCTTATCACCGTTGTTACCAATAGTAGTTTCCTGGAACTTAGCGTGCGGGATCGTTTCAGCATGCGCTTGCTTCCACAGCTCCGCAGCGCGCAGCAGAAAATCCCCCCCAGGGGCCAGAACTCAGTGGCTTTCATCTATGGTACGGAACAAAGCTCGGCCGGGACCGGTTCTGCGTGCAAAATCGTCAATCTTGATACGGCACGGGTGAGCCCCACATAGAGCCGCCGCAGGCCGTAGGCCTCGCCAGCCGCGATGCGGCCAGGCTCGCCGAGCACCACGTGATCGAACTCGAGCCCCTTGGCGAGCGTGACCGGCACGACGACCAGGCGCGCGTCCCCTGACGCGGGCTCGGCGCCAAGCACGGCGAAGTCAAGACCGGCGGCCCGCAAGGCAGCGGCGACCTCGGGCGCCTGGGCGTCCGCGCAGATGACCGCCACGGATCCGGGCAGGTCAAGCGCGCTGGCGCAGACCGACGCCAGCCGCCGGCCGTACTGGGCGGGCGGCACCGACTCGACGGTCAGCGACCCAGGATCCTGCCGCAGTGACGCCGCGGGCCGCAGTCCAGGCGCGATCGAGGGCAGCAGCTGAGAGGCGTAGTCGAGGATCTGCCGCGGCACCCGGTAGCCCACGTCGAGTTCGCGCACCGCGGCGTCTGGCTTGCCGAGGTGGCCGAGCAGGGCCGGCCAGGAGGTGGCCGCCCAGGGCGTGGTGCCCTGCGCGATGTCGCCGAGCACGGTGGCCGACCCGGTAGCGCACCGCCGCCCGATCGCCCGGCACTCCATCGGTGACAGGTCCTGCGCCTCGTCCACCACCACGTGCGCGAGGCTCGGCGTGCGCTCGATGAGGTCGGCGGCCTCGTCGATGAGCACCTGGTCGGCGCGGCTCCACCGGGCGGAGCCGGGGCCGCGCGCCGGCACCGGCCATACGATGGCCTGCTGCTCGGCCGCCGACAGCAGTCCGTCGGCGTGCGCGGCGAGGTTCGCCGCCGACGACAGCAGGCCGAACACCAGCCGTTTCGCGTCCACCTTCGGCCACACCTGGTCGACGCAGGCCCGTACCGGCGCGGAGCGCCGTACCGCGTCGTGCGTCCGGTCGTCGCAGGTCTCCCCGGCGGCTTCCATCCTGGTGAGGATCACGTGCGCGATGCGGTGCCCGAGCAGTTCCCGCCCCGCCCCGTACCGGACGCCGCGGTTGCGCAGCTCCCCGGCCAGCTCGGCGATCTCGTTCGCGGGCACCCGCCAGCGCCGTGATCCGCGTGGCAGGACCAGGGCGTCGGCCGGCAGCCTGATCGCCGCCCAGAGCGCGCGGCGCAGCACGTCGGCCATCCGCGCGTCGCCCTTGACCCGGCCGGCCTCGTCGCTGTCGGCGCCGCGCGCCGGGACCGAGGCCACCAGTTCGGTGACGGTGGTCTGGGTTACGTCGAGTTCGCCGAGGGCGGGCAGGACGTTCCTGATGTAGGAGAGGAAGGCGAGGTTCGGCCCGACGACGATGACGCCGCGCCTGGTCACTTGCTCCTTGTGCGCGTACAGCAGGTAGGCGACGCGGTGCAGCCCGACGGCCGTCTTCCCGGTGCCCGGCGCGCCCTGCACGCACACGGTCCGGCTGGCGTCGCCGCGCACGATGTCGTCCTGGTCGGGCTGGATGGTGGCGACGATGTCGCGCATCGGCCCTGATCTCGGCCGCTCGATTTCCGCGATGAGCAGCTGACTGGTCTTTTTTTCTTCGGAACGTACGCGCCCGTCTCCGGTACCGGCCGTGGCTGTGAAGATCTCGTCTTCGTAGGCGGTGAGCTGGGCCCCGGAGAATCCGAAGCGCCGCCGCAGCGCGATCCCCATCGGGTCGGCCTGGCTGGCGCGGTAGAAGGGGCGTGAGACGGGAGCGCGCCAGTCGATGACCACCGGGGTCCCGTCCTGGTCGTGCACGTGGCGCCTTCCGATGTGGAAGGCGCCTTCTTCGTCGTAGTCGAGCCTGCCGAAGAACAGCGGCGCGTCGGGGATGTCCTTGAGCGATTCGGCGCGGCGGTACAGGTCGGCCTTGAGGTATTCGAGGGAGACCGGATCCCCGGCCATCGGGTTGATGGCGAGGACGTGCTCGCGCATCAGGCGGAGGAATTCTCGTGATTGGGTGAGATGGGCGCGCTCGGCGCTGATGACAGGATCTTCGCCACCGGCGGGCATGGTTAACAGCCCCCTATCGATGGGTTTCTTGGGCGCGAAGCTCAAAACTGTAGCGCCGCCGCCCCGTGAAGTCACTTTATTTTTTGCCGAGAACTAAGGTTCTCGACCGCACACTGGGACCATGGGTGAACTCACCGTGCACACCGGAACATGGCTGCCGGAGGACCGGTTCGCCTCGCCATGGCATTACCTGCCTGTCGAGGTGGCGCCGGGAACGGCCGCGCTGCGCGTGGCACTCGAGTATGACCGCGCCGGCGCGGTGCTTGACCTCGGCTGCATTGGCCCGTCCGGGTTCCGCGGCTGGTCGGGGGGTGCCAGGGAGTCGTTCCTGATCGGGGCGGAGTCGGCGACGCCCGGGTACCTGCCCGGCGAGGTCGAGGCGGGCTTGTGGCAGGTGATGCTCGGCCTGCACGCGGTGCCGCCGGACGGTGTCCGCTACCGGGTCACGGCGGAGCCGTCCACCGGGACCGCGGACGGCTGCCATCTCCCGGCGGCCGCGAGCGCTCCTCCGGTGCCGTCCAGCAGGCCCGCTCGGCGGGAGCTGCCTGCGAGGCCGGGATTCCGCTGGCTGGCGGGCGACCTGCACGCGCACACCCTGCACTCTGATGGCGCGATGACCGTGCCTGAGCTGGCTTGCTTCGCGGTCGAACGCGGCCTGGACTTCATCGCGGTGACCGACCACAACACGATCAGCCACCACGCCGAGCTTCCGGCCGCGGCCCGGCGGTACGGGATCGCGCTGCTGCCCGGCCAGGAGGTGACGACCGCGCACGGGCACGCGGGGGTGCTCGGCGACACCGGCTGGATCGACTTCCGGCGCAGTCCTGATGACTGGCTGGACGCGGCCGAGCGCGGCGGCGGCCTGATGTCGGTCAACCATCCGATCGCGGGACCGGTCAGCTGGCTGCACCAGATGCGCCGGCGGCCGCCGCTGGTGGAGGTGTGGCACTGGAGCTGGCTCGACCTGAGCTGGACCACGCCGCTGGCCTGGTGGCAGGCGTGGGATCCCGCGGCGGTTCCTGTCGGTGGCAGCGACTGGCACAGGCACGGGTCTGATGCGCCGCCTGGCGTTCCCACGACGTGGGTGGAGAGCGCGGACGCGAGCACCGAGGCGATCCTCGACGGGCTGCGGGCCGGGCGGGTGGCGATGACCGCGCAGCGCGATGGCCCCGTCCTGCTCAGGAACGACGGCGAGCTGGTGGCGATCGGGGCGGACGGGCTGACGCTGGCCGGCCCTGACGGCGCCTACTGCCGGGTCAGGGGGGATCTCGCGCGGCTGCCCGGCGCTCCCGGCTACCACCGGCTGCTCACTCCGGCCGGGGCGACCCTGGCCCTGGCGCCCGCCGCCTAGCCGAGGAGCTACTCCGGTGCGGCGGTCTCGGCGAGGAGGCGGACCCGCGCGTGCAGCAGTGCCCGGTGCGCGGTGAGGTCGTCGGCCTGATCCGGCTTGTCCGGGTGCTCCCCCGCGCTGATCGCCTGCTCTAGCCGCTCGCTAGCGTTCGCCGCGTCGATGGTCTCGAAGACGACCAGCGGGTCGGCCTCGGCGGCCAGCCAGGTCTTGTCGAGCAGGCCGCGGGCGTCACCCACCCACACGTCCTTGAGGCCGCCGCCCGTGCCGTGGTCGATCAGGACCGACAGGGCGTGCTCGTCGTCGCCGTAGGCGAAGGTCGCCGTCACCGATTCCTGCCGGCCGCCGACGTCGCTGTAGTACCAGCACTTCTCTACCGCCGGGGCGCCGATCATGGCGGCCCAGCCAGGGTCGGGCACGCCGGCCGCAACCACGCGCCCGGCGGCCTCGGTCGCGGCCGAGCGCAGCTCAGCCGACCCGATCGCGCCGAAGATGCGCAGCAGCGCAAGCGCTTCTGGCGTGCCGCTTTCCTCGGCGGCGGGCACTATCGCGGTGGCGAGCACGGCCATGACCTCGGGTGCCCCCGCCGCGTCCGATGCCAGCGCGCCGATCATGTCGGAGCCCCACAGTTCCGCGTCGACCGGCCCGTTGATATGAGAGAGCACGTCCTGCGCCTCGCGAAGCACCACGCCGAATGCCTTCGAGGGGTCGATCGGCGCGAACAGCTCAGCGATATCGGCCTCGTCCATCCTGGTATCTTTACACGCCTATTCGCTCGCGACGCGATGAATGTCGCATTCGGCCGTCCGCGGCGG
>NZ_JBARCR010001280.1:0-4701 GCF_049794275.1 Trebonia sp. | reverse complement strand
ACGACACGCTCACCCTGCTGTTCCTCTGCTGCCACCCGTCGCTGAGCCCGTCCTCGCAGGTCGCGCTCACGCTGCGCGCCGTCGGCGGGCTGACCACGGCGGAGATCGCGCGGGCGTTCGGGGTGCCCGAGGCGACGATGGCGCAGCGGATCAGCCGCGCCAAGCAGCAGATCCGCGCCGCGGGCGCACGGTTCACGCCGCCGGACGCGGCCGACCGCGGCCAGCGGATCCGGGCCGTGCAGCAGGTGCTGTACCTGATCTTCAACGAGGGCTATACAGCCTCGGCCGGCCAGCAGCTGCAGCGCACGGACCTGACAGCCGAGGGCCTCCGGCTGGCCCGGATGCTGCGCGGGCTGCTGCCCGGCGACGCGGAGACCGCCGGGCTGCTCGCGCTCATGCTGCTCACCGACGCCCGCCGCGCGGCGCGAGCCACGCCAGACGGCGCTCTCGTCCCGCTCACCGAGCAGGACCGGCGCCGCTGGGACCGGCGGCTGATCGCCGAAGGCACCGACCTGGTCGAGCAGACCCTCGCCACGAGCCAGGCGCTCGGCCCGTACCAGCTGCAGGCCGCGATCGCCGCCGTGCACGACGAGGCGGACAGCGTCGCGGACACCGACTGGACCGAGATCCTCGCGCTGTACGGGCTGCTTGCCAAGGTCTCGCCTGGACCCATGGTCACATTGGGCAGGGCCGTCGCGATCGCGATGGTGCACGGCCCGGAAGCGGGGCTCACCGCGACCGGTGAGCTCGCCGGGCCGCTCGGCAAGCACCATCGGTACCACGCCGTCCGCGGCCACCTGCACGAGATGGCCGGGGACCGCGCGGCAGCCGCCGCGGACTACCGGACCGCGGCCGCGCTCGCCACGAACATTCCGGAACGCCGCTACCTGGAACGGAAACTGGCCATGCTCACCGGCCCCGCGTAGGCCGATACTGAGCCAGGCCGACGCGAGCGGGGGCGGGCGGGAATGCGGGAGGCAGGTGCTACCAGGGCAGGGTGCCGTACTGGCCAGGGCCCGGGGCGCCCCAGAGGTGTCCCCATAGTGTGCCGGTGGGGCCGTCGTCGGGGAGCGTGGCCAGGTGGACGCTGACCGACGCACCCTCGGCGGCCGAGCGGAAGCCGCTATGCGCGTTCAGGTCGGTCGCGCAGTAGCCAGGGTTAGCGGCGTTAACCTTGACCGGCGTCCCGGCGAGCTCCTTGGCGTACATCGCGGTGACCATGTTCAGCGCGGCCTTCGACGCCGGGTACGGCAGGGACGCCGGCATCTGCCAGGCCGGGCTGGAGCGGTCGCTCATGAACGTAACCGACCCGATTTCCGACGAGACGTTCACGATCCTGGCGCGGGCGGCGCGGCGCAGCAGCGGCAGCACGGCGTTCGTCACCGTGACCACGCCGAGCACGTTTGTCTCGAATACCTCGCGCAGCACGTCCGGTGACGTCTCGCTGGGCGGGCCGCCGCGGACAGCGATGCCCGCATTGTTGACGAGCACGTCGAGGCGGCCGTAGCGCGCGCCGACCCACTCCGCGACGCGGCGCGCGGATTTCGCGTCGGTCACGTCGAGCTCGACGTAATGCGCGTCGATGTCCTCCGCGCGCAGCGCCGCCTCGGCCGCGCGGCCGCGTGCCTCGTCGCGCGCTCCGAGGAGCACCGCCATGCCGTGGCCGCCAAGCTGACGCGCGGTCTCCAGCCCGATTCCCTTGTTGGCCCCGGTGATCAGGGCGATGAGTTCGGTCATGGCGCTCAGCATCGCGCACCAGGCGGCCGGCCTGAAGAGACCGCGCGAGGCTGGGACTGGCGATACCACCCTTGACGCGGGACCTGCTGGGCAGCCGGTGGCAAGCTAGAGACCATGCTCAACCGCGCCGAACTCGCCGCGTTCCTGCGCACCCGCCGCGACCGGCTGCGTCCCCGCGACGTGGGCCTGCCTGGCGGCCAGCGGCGCCGTACGCCAGGGCTGCGCCGCCAGGAGGTCGCTGAGCTCGCGGGGCTGTCCGTCGACTACTACATCAGGCTCGAGCAGGGCCGCGGGCCGCGGCCGTCGCGGCAGGTGCTCGCCGCGCTGTCCCGGGCGCTGATGCTGACCACCGATGAGCGGGAGTACCTGTTCCGGGTGGCCGGGGAGGAGCCGTCCCCGGCGCCGGGCCCGAGCCGGGACGTGCCGCCGGGCATCAGGTACCTGATCGACGCGTTTGCCGACGTCCCCGCCTACGTGGTCAGCGCCACGTACGACATCCTGGCCTGGAACCGGCTGGCCACCCATTTCGTCGGCGACCTGTCCGGGTTCCCTGAAGACGACAGGAACATGATCCGCTGGATGTTCGCCAGGCCCGCAGGCGACAGCTACTGGGACGACGAGCACACCGTCGCGTTCACCAGGTCCACGGTTGCCGACCTGCGCGCCGCGTACGCCAGGTATCCGGGCGACCGCTCCATCGAGGCCCTCGTCACCGAACTGCTCGCGCTGTCCCCGCGGTTCGCCGCGATGTGGGCCACCCGCGAGGTCGCGGCGCGGCACCCGATGGTCAAGCGCGTGGATCACCCGATCGCCGGGCCGCTGGAGTTCGAGTGCCAGGTGATGCACATCCAGGACACCGGCCAGCGGCTGATCGCCTACGTGGCCCCGCCGGGCTCGCCGACGCGGGAGGCGTTCCGGCGGCTCGCCGGCGAACCGTTGGATGCCAGCGTGGCATCCTGGGAGCTGTGAGCAACCTGGACCCCAGGCCAGCGGCGGTGTCGCTGCAAGCGGGCGTGGTGCACGCGGTGGACGTGCTCGAGGCGCGCAAGGCCGCGATCGGGGACGGCACCGAGGTGCGGCGGCTGCTGCCGCAGCGGGTACTGCGCACCATCGGCGCGTGGTGCTTCCTTGACCACTACGGGCCGGACGACACCTCCGCGGGGCCGGGCATGCGGGTGCCGCCGCACCCGCACATCGGGCTGCAGACCGCGAGCTGGCTGTTCGACGGCGCGGTGCTGCACCGCGACAGCCTCGGCACCGAGCAGCTCATCAGGCCTGGTGAGCTGAACCTGATGACGTCAGGGCGCGGCATCGCGCATTCCGAGGAGTCCCCCGCCGTCCGCCCCGGCTTGCTGCACGGCGTGCAGCTGTGGATCGCCCTGCCGGCCGCGTACCAGTTCACCGAGCCGGACTTCGCGCATCACGCGGACCTGCCGGTCATCGAGGCGACAGGCGGTGACGGCGCGACGGTCACCGTGGTGGCCGGGGAACACGGCGGCGAGCGCTCCCCCGCCACGGTGTACTCCCCGCTGGTCGGGCTGCAGGTCACGCTCCCCGACGGCGGCGAGGTCACGCTGCCCGCCAGTCCGGGCTTCGAGTACGGGTGCTCGCCGCGGACGGCCCCGCGGGTGTCGGCTGCCCGGCGATCGCCGGCGCCCCCGCGCGCATCGAGCCGGGAATGCTCGCGCATCTTCCGGTAGGAGTCCCGTCAATCACCGTGTCAGCATCGGGCCCGAGCCGGCTCTTCATAGTTGGCGGGATTCCGCTGGGTGACCGGCTCGTCATGTGGTGGAACTTCGTCGCGAGGACCAATGAAGAAATCGTGACCGCCCGTAACGCCTGGGTGGCCGGCGCATTCGGGGAGGTTCGGGGCTATATCGGAGAGCCGCTGGCCGCACCGCCGCTGCCGCCTGGCGGCCTGAAACCACGCTTACGAAATAATTACGGTCAGTAGTATTCGCGATCGGCCGACTTCGGCGGCGATCCGCTAGTACTCTCAATTTCAGCATCTCCCCCGCCTTCCCCATTGACTCAGCGGGCTTTTGGGTTTATGTGGGGGCTCCCCGGGGGCTGTTGCGGGGGCCTGAAGGTGGATTCGGTGCGCTTCTATAGACGAAGGGGACTCATGGCGCCGACGATTGGCATCACCACGTACCACACCAACGCCGACTGGCGTGGCTGGTCTGAGGAAGGTGCCCTGCTGCCGTGGAGGTACGTAAGCGCGATCAGGACGGCCGGGGGGCGGCCGGTACTCCTCCCGCCCGGTGGTGACGCCGCGGAAGCCGAAGCCACCGTAGCCGTGCTCGACGGCGTCGTCATCGCCGGCGGGGGCGACATCAACCCGGCCATCTACGGCGCCGCGAAGCACCCCGAGACCAGTGCGAACGCGCCCGACCGCGACGCCTGGGAACTCGCTGTCGCCGACGCCGCCGTCCGGCTGGACAAGCCGCTGCTCGGCATCTGCCGCGGCATGCAGGTGCTCAACGTTGCCTGCGGCGGCACCCTGCACCAGCACGTGCCGGACCTCGTGGGGCACGAGGCGCACAACGGCCCCGGCCACGGTTTCGGCCTGCACAAGGTCCGCGTCACCAGCGGCACTACAGTGCAGTCCATCCTGCCCGGCGGCGAGTACTTCGACGTGCCCACGCACCACCACCAGGCCGTGGACAAGATCGGCGACGGCCTCGTCGCGGTCGGCTGGGCGGACGACGGGATCATCGAGGCGGTGGAGGCCGACGCCGACGCCGCGAAAAGCTTCCTCGTCGGCGTGCAGTGGCACCCCGAGCAGGGCGATGACATGCGGCTCTTCACGGCTCTGGTGGCGGCCGCTGAGATCTTTTCCGCGGAACGTACGGTGGCGACTCTGCCGCCCATGCTCGCCGGCGCCTGACCGGCGCTGGCGCGGCCGGCGGTGCTACCCGCGGGCCGTGATCAGCGCGGTCAGCAGGAGGGTCAGGGCCGCGC
>NZ_JBARCR010001279.1:0-2372 GCF_049794275.1 Trebonia sp. | reverse complement strand
ACTGGGAGCCGAAGAAGGTCTTCCACGCGATGGCGGCCAGGTATCAGCGGCCCTGATGGCACGTAGATGATCCTCGCAGGTAGACACAGGAGCAAGATGGGCAACCTGATTCGGGCGTGACGCCAGGTCCGGCGTTCGGGACCCGGCGGCCAGCCGGATTTCCATGATCACGAAAGAAAAATTTCCTATACGCACAATTTTCTTTCGTGATCATGAATGCGATTCCGGGCTTTGACCTGTGCCGCCCATCTCCGGCTCAGCAAGCGCCTGGCCTGGCGTCGACAGGCCGGGCGGCCGGGCGCAAGATGTCTGCCATGACTGACGTGGAAACGACCGCTGTGCTCGTGGCGGGCGGCGGGCCCGCCGGGCTGGCGGCCGCGACCGAGCTAGCCGCCAGGGGCATCGGCTGCCTCGTCATCGAGCCGCGGCCGGAGGTGTCGCACAAGCGGCCGCGGGCCAAGACCTCGAGCGTCCGGACGATGGAGCTGCTGCGCCGGTGGGGCCTCGCGGACAAGGTGCGCGCCGTGGCCCCGCTCAAAGTCGAATGGTCGCAGCGGGTCACGTTCTGCGAATCGCTGTCCGGCAACCGGATCACCGACTTCGACGGCGCCTTCGGGCTCACCACGCAGCGCGACGACCGGTTTCCCGAGCCCGGCCAGCAGGTCCCTCAGCCGGTCGTCGAGGAGGTGCTCCGCGCCCACCTCGCCACGCAGCCCCGCGCCGGGCTGCGCCTCGGCCACGCGGTCACCGGGCTCACCGAGCACGACGACGCCGTGACGGTCACCGTCCGCGACGAGACCGGCCGCCCCTACCAGGTCCGCGCCGGATACGTGGTCGGCTGTGACGGCTACGGCGGCGTGACCCGCGACGCGATCGGCGCGCGTTACGAGGGGAAATCCGATCCGCGGCCGAACTTCAACGTCGTCTTCCGCGCGCCCCGCCTCGACACCCCGCTCGGCCGGGCCGTGCAGTACTGGACGCTCACCGCCGCCACCCAGGGTCTGATGGGGCGGCTCGACCTGGACGGCACGTGGTGGGCGATCATGCCGGGCATCACCGCGGACTACGGCGCCGCGCACGCCGCCGAGCTGATCACCGGCCTGGTGGGCGCGCCGGTCGAGCATGAGCTGCTCGCCTCCGACCCGTGGACCGCACGGGTGCTCGTCGCGGACCGGTTCGCTACCCGGCGGGTCTTCCTGGCCGGCGAGAGCGCGCACGTGAACCCGCCGTACGGCGGCCACGGGTACAACACCAGCATCGGCGACGCGGTGAACATCGCGTGGAAGCTCGCGTTCGTGCTGCGCGGCTGGGCGCCCCCCGCGCTGCTCGACAGCTACGAGGCGGAACGCCGAGGCGTGGTGGCGGAGACGGTGGCCAGCGCGGCGGCCAACATGCGCGCGCTGCCCGCCGACCTGGCCGCGGACGCCGCGGCGATCCAGCGGGTGAAGTCGCCGGAGTTCCACAACCTGGGCCTGGTGCTCGGCTACTCCTATGCGGGCTCGCCGGTGGTGCAGCCCGGCGGCGGCGCCGCGGTCGCCGACGTGGGCCGCTACACCCCGTCGGCCGAGCCGGGTGCCCGGCTGCCGCACTGCTGGCTGCCGGACGGCACGTCGCTGTACGACTCGCTCGGCGCCGGGTTCACGCTGGTCACGCCGGCCGGAGCCGCCGCCGCTTCCGTTCTCGATTTGTCAGAACGGGCCCGTGCGCTGCCTGTCCCCCTCACCGTGATCGCGGCCCCCGCGGACTACCCCTGGCAGGAGTTCCTGCTGGTGCGGCCCGATCAGCACATCGCGTGGCGGGCCGGCGACCCGGCGGGCATCGACCTCGCGGCGGCAGTGGGCAACGTCACGCGCGCCTAACCGGACTGGGCGGTCCCGGCACATACCATGAATGACAAGGGGAAAGGGAGGGAGAAACCGCCCATGCCCGGTGCTCTTGACGCACGCGACCGGTCCGCAGCGCTGCAGAAGCTGGCCGCTGGCCCGCTCGATGTCCTGGTGGTGGGCGGCGGCATCACCGGTGCGGGGGCCGCGCTGGACGCCGCGTCCCGGGGCCTGCGGGTGGGTCTGGTCGAGTCCCGTGACCTCGCCGCCGGCACGTCGAGCCGGTCGAGCAAGCTGATCCACGGCGGCCTGCGGTACCTGGAGCAGGGCGACTTCAAGCTGGTGCGGGAGGCGCTGCGGGAACGCGACCTGCTCGTCACCAGGCTCGCGCCGCACCTGGTCAGGCCGGTGCCGTTCCTCTATCCGCTGTACCGGAAGGTCGTGGAGCGGCCGTACGTGAGCGCCGGCCTGGTCATCTATGACGCGATGGAGGGCGCCAGGCGCCCGGTCCCGCACCACCGGCACCTTAGCGCGCGCGGCGCGCTGCGC
>NZ_JBARCR010001278.1:0-6634 GCF_049794275.1 Trebonia sp. | reverse complement strand
GCGCAAGACGCCGGGCAGGGGCTGGCTCCGGCCAGCCAGGCCAGCCAAGCTGAGCTGGTACGCCAAGTCGCCGGGCAGCCAGTGGGTGCGCCGTAGCCACAGTCCGTGGCGCAGCCGCCGTCGGCGGCTGCTCGCGCTGGTGGGGGTCCGCCGATGATCCCGGTGTCGCGACGGCGGCTGGTCGTGCTCTACCTGATCGCGGCGGCCATGATCGCCACGCTCGGCGGCCGGCTCTGGTACCTGCAGGTGATGGACACCGCGCAGTACAAGCAGCTGGCCGCGGTGAACCAGGCCCGGCAGGTCGTGGTGCCCGCGGTACGCGGCTCGATCGTCGACGACGAGGGCAGGCCGCTGGTGGACAAGACGACGTCGCTGGTCGTCTCGGTGAACATGACGCAGCTGTCGCAGACCACCAGCGACGACGGGCGCACCGTGCTGAGGCGGCTCGCGCCGATGCTCGGCATGTCTGACAAGACGCTGTCGGAGAAGGTCCGGCTGTGCACCAAGAGCGTCCCCGCGCCGTGCTGGCCCGGCTCGCCCTACCAGCCGATCCCGGTGGACCAGCAGGTCAGCGCGCAGACAGCGCTGCAGATCCTGGAACAGCCCACGCTGTTCCCCGGCGTCACCGCGCAGGTCCAGCCGGTCGTGAGCTACCCGATGCCGGACGGCGCCAACGCGGCGCAGGTGCTCGGCTACCTGCAGCCGATCACGCAGCAGGAGATGGCCAAAGAGCACATCCCAGAGACCGGGTTCGCCGCCGATGACCTGGTCGGCCAGGCCGGGCTCGAGGCGCAGTACAACACCGCGCTGACCGGCAAGCCGGGCACCCGGACCGTCTCGGTGAACGCCGCGGGCGACGTGACGGGCACCGTCCGCGAGACGCAGCCGCAGAACGGCGACACGCTGGTGACCAGCCTGGACGCGAAGGTCCAGGCGGTCGCGCAGCAGGCGCTGACCGCCGCGATCGGCAGGGCGAGGTCGCAGGGCAACGACGTGAACCAGGGCGCCGCGGTCGTGGAGACGACCAGCGGCCGGATCGTGGCGATGGCCAGCTACCCCGACTACGACCCGAACGTGTGGGACGGCAGCATCTCCCAGGGCGAGGTCAACTACCTGTTCGGCCTGGGCGGCCAGTCGGGCTCGGGCGAGCCCGCGCTGAACTGGGCCACCCAGGGCCAGTACGCGCCCGGCTCCACGTTCAAGGTCACCTCGACCGCCGCGGCGGTCGCCAACGGCTACAGCCTGAACGGGCTGTACAGCTGCCCGGCCTCGGTGACCATCGGCGGGCACACGTTCATCAACGACGGGGAGCCGGGCCTCGGCGACATGACGTTCTCCGAGGCCCTGATCCAGTCCTGCGACACCGTGTACTACAACATCGGGTACGGGATGTACCAGACCGACGACCCGAAGGCCAACGGCGTGCTCAGCGCGAAGGCCCCCATCCAGAAGATGCAGCGGATGGAGCTCGACTGGGGGTTCGGCAGCTACACCGGCGTCGACCTGCCGGAGGAATCCACCGGCACGATCCCGACCAGGCAGTGGCTCTACAACATGTGGGAAGACAACGCGCACAAGGGCCAGAACTGGTGCAAGAACGGGAAGGCCGACGGCTCGTACGTGCAGCAGATCGAGTACCAGGACTGCCTCTACGGCTGGCAGTGGGAGCCAGGGCAGGCGGCGATCGCCGCGATCGGCCAGGGATATGTCACCGTCACGCCGTTGCAGCTCGCCAACGCCTATGTGGCGCTCGCCAACGGCGGCACGCTGTACAGCCCGCGGCTCGGCGAGGCGCTGGTCTCGCCGGCCGGGAAGGTCACGGCGAAGATCAACCCGCCGGTGATCCGCCACCTGCCGGTCTCCTCCTACACGCTGTCCTACATCCGCGACGCGCTGGCCGGCGTGGTCACCCAGGGCACGGCGGCGGGCGCGTTCGGCGGCTTCCCGCTGAACCAGGTCTGCGTAGCGGGCAAGACCGGTACCGCGCAGATCATGGGCAAGGTCGCCACCTCGGTTTTCGCGTCCTTCGCGCCGTGCCAGAACCCGAAGTACGTGGTCGTCGTCATGCTGCCGAACTCCGGTTACGGCGCCGACGCCGCCGCCCCGGCCGTCCGGCAGATCTGGGACGGAATCTACGGCCTCGAAAACCATCAGGCCGCGCTGCCCGGCGGTCAGGTGCCCGCGAAGCTGCCGGCGGTGGGGCGATGAGCGTCGGCATCCCGTCCCGGCCGTGGGCAGGCCCGCGCTGGGGCACGTTCGCGCCGAAGCGGCGCTCGGCGCTGGCCCGCGCGTTCGCTAAGGGCGGCCTCGCCAGGTCCTGGGACTGGCTGCTGATCGCCGTCACGGTAGGGCTCACGGTCCTCGGCGCACTGCTGGTCTGGGCGGCGACCGAGCCGGAGCTGCGGGCCATCGGCGCGGACCCGCACACTTACCTGAAGAAGCAGCTGCTGTGGGGCGGGCTCGGGATCATCCTGATGTTCATCACCGCCAGCATCGACTACCGGTGGTTCCGTAGGTGGACACCGGTGATCTACGCCTTGTCGCTGCTGCTGCTGCTCGCGGTGCTCAGCCCGGCGGGGCAGCGGGTCAACGGCGCGAAGGCCTGGATCGCGCTGCCTGGCGGGTTCCAGATCGAGCCGTCGGAGTTCGCCAAGCTCGGGCTGGTCCTGGGCACCGCCTGGATACTGTCCCGCCGCCGCATCGAGCCGACGGAGCCACGGAAGGCGGGCCGGCCAGGCCTGAAGGACGTCGGCCTCGCCGTCCTCGCGGCCGCGCCGCTGATCTTGCTGGTGGAGCGCGAGCCGGCCCTCGGCGTGATGCTGGTCCTCGTCTTCATGCTGGCCGCCATGATCGTGCTGTCCGGCATCCGGCTGTACTGGGTGGCCAGCCTGGTGGCCATCGCGGCCGCGGCCGTCTACGCCGTCGGGAAGCTGCACCTGCTGAGGGGCTACCAGCTGACCAGGCTGACCTCGTTCCTGCACCCGGCAAACGACCTGGCCGGCGCGGGCTACAACGCGCTGCAGGCGAAGATCGCCATCGGCTCCGGCGGGACGTTCGGCCAGGGCCTGTTCCACGGCACGTTCACCGGCGGGAACTTCGTCCCCTCCGTGCAGACCGACTTCATCTTCACGGTCGCGGGGGAGGAGCTCGGCTTCGTCGGCTGCGCGGTGATCGTCGGGCTGCTCGGCATCATCATCTTCCGCGCGATCAGGGCCGCGGCGGTGGCGGACGACATGTTCGGCATGCTGGTGGCGTCGGGGGTGGCGGTCTGGTTCGGCGTCCAGGCGTTCATCAACATCGGCATGACGCTCGGCATCATGCCGATCACCGGCCTGCCGCTCCCGTTCGTCTCCTACGGCGGCTCCGCCGCGTTCGCCGACATGATCGCCGTCGGCCTGCTCCAGTCCGTCCGGCGCCACCACTCGATCTTCATTGAGTAGCGGCAGCTATCGCACGGTCACCACGGGCCCGTTCGGAAGCGAAGGTATTCTTCGAAGCATGTCTGTCGAGTCGGTCTACCCGCTGCTGGAACCGCTGCTCCCGCAAATCCGGAAGCCGGTCCAGTACGTCGGCGGCGAGGTGAATTCCACCGTCAAGGAGTGGGATGAGACCGACGTCAGGTGGGCGCTGTTCTACCCCGACGCGTACGAGGTCGGGCTGCCGAACCAGGGCATCGCGATCCTCTACGAGGTGCTGAACGAGCAGCCCGGCGTGCTCGCCGAGCGCACCTACAGCGTGTGGCCGGACCTCGAGCGGCTGATGCGGGAGCAGGACATCCCGCAGTTCACCGTCGACGCGCACCGGCCCGTCGGCGCGTTCGACCTGCTCGGGATCAGCTTCTCGACCGAGCTCGGGTACACCAACCTGCTGACCGCGCTGGACCTGGCGAAGATCCCGCTGCTGTCCGCGGAGCGGACGGACGCGCACCCCGTCGTGGTCGCCGGCGGCCACGCCGCGTTCAACCCAGAGCCGGTCGCCGACTTCCTCGACGCGGTGGTGCTCGGCGACGGCGAGGAAGCGGTGCTCGCGATCACTGCCCTCGTGCGGGAGTGGAAACGCTCGGGCCGTCCCGGTGGCCGGGACGGGCTGCTGCTATCGCTCGCCGCTACCGGCGCCGTGTACGTGCCGCGGTTCTACGACGTGCGGTACCTGCCGGACGGCCGGATCGAGCGAGTGGAGCCCAACCGGCCTGGCGTGCCCGGCTCGGTGCGCAAGCACACGCTGCTCGACCTCGACGCGTGGCCGTACCCGAAGGCGCCGGTGGTGCCCGTCGCGGAGACCGTGCACGAGCGGTACAGCGTGGAGATCTTCCGCGGCTGCACGCGCGGCTGCCGGTTCTGCCAGGCCGGGATGATCACCCGGCCGGTGCGGGAACGGTCGATCACCACGGTCGGGAAGATGGTCGAGTCCGGGGTCGCGGCGACCGGGTTCGCCGAGGTGGGCCTGCTGTCGCTGTCGTCCGCCGACCACAGCGAGATCAACGAGATCGCGGTCGACCTCGCCGACTGCTACGAGGGGTCCAACGTCGGGCTCTCGCTGCCGTCGACCCGGGTGGACGCCTTCAACGTGACCCTCGCCGACGAGCTGTCGAGGAACGGGAAGCGGTCCGGGCTGACGTTCGCGCCCGAGGGCGGCTCGGAGCGGATGCGCGCGGTCATCAACAAGATGGTGACCGAGGACGACCTGATCAGGACCGTGACCACCGCCTACTCGTCGGGATGGCGGCAGGTCAAGCTGTACTTCATGTGCGGCCTGCCGACCGAGACCGACGACGACGTGCTCGCGATCGCGGACCTGGCGCGGCACGTGATCGCCGCGGGCCGGAAGGCGACCGGACGCCGCGACATCCGGTGCACGGTCTCCATCGGCGGGTTCGTGCCGAAGCCGCACACGCCGTTCCAGTGGGCCGCGCAGTGCCCGCCCGAGGTGGTGGACAGAAGGCTGCGCGCGCTCGGAGCGGCGCTGCGGGCCGACCGGGCCTACGGCAAGGCGATCGGCTACCGGTACCACGACGGCTCGCCGTCGCTTGTCGAGGGCCTGCTGTCCCGTGGCGACCGGCGGGTGGCCCAGGTGATCTTGGCCGCGTGGCGGGACGGCGCGCGGTTCGACGGGTGGGGCGAGTACTTCTCGTTCACGCGCTGGACGGACGCCGCGTCCCGCGCGCTGGCCGGGGAGCCCGTCGACCTGGACTGGTACACGACGCGGGAACGCGACTACGGCGAGGTGCTGCCGTGGGACCACCTGGACTCCGGCCTCGACAGGGACTGGCTGTGGGAGGACTGGCGGGCCGCGGTGGCGCCCGACGGCGCGGCCGAGGTGGAAGATTGCCGGTGGACTCCGTGTTATGAGTGTGGGGTCTGCCCGGCGATGGGTACGGAGATCCAGACGGGTCCGACGGGGGAACGGCTGGACGGCCGCCGCCTGCTTCCCGTGCTGGCCAGTGGGAGATGACGATGAGCAAACCCGCACCGCGCGGCGCGGCGCCGCCACCTGCGGTGCAGCACCTGCTCATCCGGTATGCTAAGCGTGGAAAGATGCGTTTTGCCAGCCACTTGGATGTGGCGCGTGCCTTCGAGCGGGGCGTGCGACGGGCCGGACTGCCCGTGGCGTACTCAGCCGGGTTCACGCCGCACCCCAAGATCTCCTACGCGGGAGGAGCCCCGACCGGCGTCGCGAGCGAGGCGGAGTACCTGAGCCTCGCGCTGACCAGCCGGAACGAGGCGGGCGTCGTGCGGGAACGGCTGAACGCGGCGTTGCCTGATGGGATAGACGTGATTGCTGCCACTGAGGATGCCGGGGGGTTGCCGGCGAGCCGGCTAACGGCATCCGAGTGGCAGGTGATTCTTCCCGGCCTGACACCGGACAGCGTGGCGCCGGTGGTGCGGAAGTTTCTCGCCCTTGAGCACGCTCCGGTGGAGCGTCTTACCAGCAAGGGCTTGCGGCGAATGGATGCCAGGGCTGCTGTGGTCACGCTGGACGTGCACGGCCTTGAAGACGACAGCGCCGGCGACGACAACGCCGTCGGCCACGGCGCTGATCATGATGCGGGCACGGCATTGCGGATGGTTGTCCGGCACACCGCCCCGGCCGTAAGGCCAGACGACGTGCTCGCCGCGCTACGCGAGGTTTCCGACGTGGTCCCTACCGCGCCGCCGCTCATGACGCGGCTTGCGCAGGGGTCACTCGGCGAATCCGGGGTGGTCGCACCATGACCACCGCGGAGCTCAACAATGCACCCATGCCTGGGCGCAACGCGCGTGCTCGTTTCCCGCGCGGCCCAGGCGAACGAACACTACGAGCCTCTGTGCGGCGCGCCGCGCTATCGCGCGCGCCCGGAGGCCTGACTGGAGATTGCCCGAATGCTCGACAACGAGCCGAACACCCACGAGACAGACAATAACGATGCCAACGGCCACGCGCGGAGCGGGCCTGAAGCCGCTTCCGTTCCTGCCGCGCCCGTAGCGCCCGCCCCGCCCGCAGAGGCTGCCGGGGCGTCAGGGGCGTCAGGGCCCGCCGCGCCTCCTCCTGCTGTGCTCTTCCAGGCGCCGCAGGTGCTCTTCCAGCCGCCCCCGCAGGCCGCGGCGCCCGCCGACGACCGGGACACGGCCAGCCGTGACCCCGGGTCCGGCGCCGC
>NZ_JBARCR010001277.1:0-1901 GCF_049794275.1 Trebonia sp. | reverse complement strand
TTGCACACCTGCTTGAGCTTGGTCATCGTGGCGAGCACCAGGCCGCGCCTGGTTATGTCGTCGCTGGCCTCGTCGATGCGGCTGAGCATGTCGGTGACGGTCGCCTGGTACAGGCTTGCCTGCTCTAGCGTCAGGTTGCACCAGACCTTGATCTCCTGCTTGTCCGGCAGGTCGGAGATGATCGACTTGTCCGTCTTCAGGCGGCGCAGCAGGAACGGCTGGGTGACCCGCCGCAGCCGCTGTGCCGCCTCCTCGTCGCCGAACCGCTCCACAGGGACCGCGTACTGCTCGCGGAAGGCCTTCGCAGGGCCGAGCAGGCCGGGGTTGGCGAACTCCATGATCGACCACAGCTCCGACAGCTGGTTCTCCACCGGCGTCCCGGTCAGCGCGACCCGCGAGGCGGCGGGGAGGGCGCGGGCGGGGCGCGCCTGCCCGGTGGCGTGGTTCTTGATCGCCTGCGCCTCGTCGCAGACCACCCGCGCCCAGCCCACCTGGCTCAGCCCTGCGCGGTCCCTGGCGGCGATCCCGTACGTGGTAATCACCAGGTCCGCGCCGGCCAGCGTCGCGGCGAGGTCGTCGCCGGCCAGCCGCTCCGCCCCGTGGTGGACGTGCACCCGCAGGTCCGGGGTAAACCGTGCGGCTTCCCGCTGCCAGTTCCCTACCAGCGACATGGGACACACCAGCAACGTCGGGCCATGAGGACGGGCGCTCGCGGCGACCAGCGCCAGCAGCTGAATGGTCTTGCCCAGGCCCATGTCGTCGGCCAGGACCGCGCCCAAGCCGAGGTCGCCGAGGAACGCCAGCCAGGCGAGG
The DNA here is from genome assembly GCF_049794275.1 of Trebonia sp. Lineage (NCBI taxonomy): Bacteria > Bacillati > Actinomycetota > Actinomycetes > Streptosporangiales > Treboniaceae > Trebonia > Trebonia sp. The sequence goes on along the minus strand of NZ_JBARCR010001277.1, from coordinate 1,088 downwards.
CCACGCTCCTGGTAGGGTCGCAGCTCGCCGTGGAAGCCGTCCGGGGTGGGCAGCGGCGCGAGCCGCCGCTCGGCCTGGCCGGACAGCAGGTCGCCAAGCCATCCGTCCGCGTCCACCGCGGTCAGCGGCACGTCGTCGCCAGCGCCGTGGACGCCGATGAGGATCGCCTCGCCGGCGGTCATCGTGCCGGACCGCTTGCGTTCGAGGAACTTCAGCGCGGCCTTGACCTGGCGATCGTCGAGTTCCACCCACTGGCCGCGGACGCGGACCAGCGGGACCTTGAGCGCGGCGAGTTCGGCCAGTTCCGCGGCGGACAGCACCTGGTCGCCGACGGCCAGGTCGTACCGGAACTCCACCAGGTCCGTGAGGCCGAACGCGGACTGCCTGGCCGACGGCGAGGTCGCCGCCGAGGTTGACCTGGTGGTCAGCTTCAGCCCTAGCCGCGCCCTGCGCGCCCAGTCCGGCAAGAGCACGCCGAACCCCGCACCGGCCAGCAGCGGGCCCTCGTCGCGCAGGAACCGCAGCGCGCCCGCGGTATCCAGCGCGACCTCGGCGGGCGCCGCCTCGGCCAGTGCCTCCTCGAGCGCGGGGAACAGCCGGGCCGCCGCGCCGAGGCCCGCCAGGAGTTCCTCGTCCGGATACGTGTCGCTGCCTAGCCAGCCGACACCCTCCCCGGCCCAGACATCGTCCGCGGACAGCATCAGGCTCGGATCCTCCGCGGACTGGAGCGCGAACTCGACCCGCCACCCGGTGCCGGCGCGGTCGCCGTCCTCTCCCGGCCCTTCAGGGTCTTCGGTCTCGGCCGGCTCCACCAGGCGGAAACAGATGCGGACCGGGCCCACCGGGAGCCTGGCGCTGGTCAGCCACGCTCCTAGAGCCGCGGCCAGGGACTGCGCCTCGGCCGCATCCTGCGCTGTGCCCACCTCGACGCGCGCGTCTGGACCGGTGAGAGCGGCAACGGTCCGTTCGGCCAACTCGACGCGAGCCGGACGGCGGCCCCGGCGCGGCGGGAGGAGCGGTGCCTGCAACCGGGTGCGTGCCGCGGCGTCGGCGAAGGCGTCCAGCGTCTCAGCCAGCACGGTGCCCGC
>NZ_JBARCR010001276.1:0-2065 GCF_049794275.1 Trebonia sp. | reverse complement strand
CTGCTGGCCGGAGGCCGCGCCGGCCTCGTCGGCGCCGTACGGGACGGCGGCGGTGCTGCAGCCGGCCAGCACGCCGCCGATCCCGGCTATCCCCACTCCCAGTAGCACTCCGCGGCGGGTGGCGCGCTGGTCCTGCTGGGACTCATGGCTCATCGATCGTCCTTCACTCGTCGGGGCCGGACTGGATAAGACCCTTCTACGGGAACCGGGCCATTCTCCGCCGTGCCGACGCCCGTTTTGTAAGGATCCGTTAATCGTGGCCGTCACCACCACCAGTGGTGGTGATGCTTGCGCATGTAGGAAGACCCTGGGTCGCTCTGTGACGGCTTGGGGGTCGGCGTGGCCGTAGGTGTGCCCGCGCCGCCCGGCGCCGAGCCCGCGGTCGCGGGGCATTGCCGCTGCCCGGCCATCGGGTTACCCGGTCCGCGCGTGACCGGGGCGAACTGGCGGCTGAAGCAGGTGGCCACCACGACGCCGTTAGCGTCGGATGAGAAGGACACCTCGTTCTGCTGGCCGAAGTTGCCGCAGTTCAGGTTCGTGAACGACTGCTGCAGGCGCATCGCCATGAACGTGAACAGGTTGTCTGCCGCGCCGGTGTCCGGGCTGGGCGCGTTCAGCAGCAGGTTGACGTCCTGCTGGAGCCGCTTGCCCTGGATCTGCTCCATGTCCGAGCAGTAGGCCGCCGGCGACTGGCCGGCAGGCAGCATCGACATGTCGACGAGCGACCGGTAGGTGTTCGTCTTGTCAGTGCTGAAGTTGCCGTTCTCGTCCACCGTCATCGGGTCGTTCAGCGGGACGAGGGCCGCAGGGCTGCCAGGGCTGTTGGCCCACCTGGCCGCCTGGAGCTCGTCGAGCGGCAGGGAGGGCGCAGGCGCTCCGCCGTCCGCCAGGTTGGGTGCCTCCCACGGCGAGCAGCCGAGGGCCGGGTCGACGAAAAGGTCGAGCAGGCCGTTGTCGCTGCCGTTGAACAGCACGCTCGAGCCGTTGAGCCCCTGCTTGTTGGCCGCGGTGTCCTGGGCGGTCTGGCCGTTGGGCTCGGCCAGGTACTCGGTCGTGACGTTGTCGCTCTGGTCTTGGTCGATGAGGGCGAAGCTGCGGGTCGTCAGGCACCGCTGACCGTCCCTGGCGATGCCGGGCTGCGGGACGGTGAGCTTCCCCGCCTTGATCGCGGTGTTCGCCGCGGCAAAGAAGGCCGGCGCATTGCAGGCTCCGACCTGGGTGAACGACGAGAACTGGCCGTTGATGTCCTCGCCGGCCACGCAGCTGGCCTGCTGCAGAATCGCGTCCGGCGTACCGGATGCGGCCGGGACGTCGCCCGTCGCGGGCGGGTCGGCCGGGGTGCCCGTGCCCGTAGACGACGTTGCGGAGGCGGAAGCCATCGCGGTCGCCGAAGCCGAAGCCGAGGTCGACGGCGACGGGTGGTGGTGGCGCGGCGGGTTGCCGGCCTGGCCGGCGGTAGAACCTGATCCTGCGATGCGCGTCAGGGTGGCGTCGTACCCGGCGTCCGACCCGGAGCCGGCGGGCGGCAGCGGCGCCGAGCCAGTTACCTCAAGGCCTGCCCGCTGCGCGGGCCCGGCGACGAACGCCGCCTGCGTGGCTGACGTCGTCGGCGCAGTAGGCGTGGCGGACGCGGCCGGGTCGAGCAGCGACTGCGCCTGGTCGGCCCCGGCCAGCGTGAGGGTATTGCCGTTGTATCCGAACCACAGGGCCACGACACCCCCCGCGGGCAGCGTCGGCACGGTCGGCGTGACCGCGGGCTGCGTGCCCGCGTCGACGACGAGCGGGTCGTAGATGGATATCGTCCCGGTCGCCGGGTTGATGATGGCGCCCTGCACAAAGGCGGTCTGGGCGGAGTTGGCCTCGTTGCACGGCCCGGCCGCCGGGTCGGTCGCCGTCAGCTGGTACGGCGTGGCCAGCCCCTGCGCGCTCAGCGGGTTCGTCGGCACGATCAGCGTGCAGTTCGCGTTGGGGGCCGCCGCGTCCGCCGCGGTCCTGGCGGTGAGCGCGTGAGTCGCGCCAACGGCCGCCGCGACGACGGCAAGGCTCACGACCACGGCGACTACGG
>NZ_JBARCR010001275.1:0-1684 GCF_049794275.1 Trebonia sp. | reverse complement strand
GCCTCGTCGAGCGGGACACGCCAGTCCACGCCGACCACGTCCGCGCCCGCCTCGGCGAGCAGGCCGAGGAGCTCCCCGGTGCCGACGCCGAAGTGGATCCGCGGCACTCCCGACGGCGCGAGCGCGGCGAAGATCCGCGACGTGTGCGGCAGGATCGCCTGCCGGTAGTCCGCCGGGCTGACCGCGCCCGCCCAGGAGTCGAACAGCTGCACGGCCGACGCGCCGGCCGCGACCTGCACGCGCAGGAACGAGATCGTGATGTCGGTGAGCCGCCCGAGGAGCGCGTGCCACAGCCCGGGGTCGCCGTACATCATGGCCTTGGTGCGGTCGTGGCTCTTCGACGGGCCGCCCTCGATCAGGTAGGTCGCGAGCGTGAACGGGCCGCCGGCGAAGCCGATCAGCGGCCGCGGGCCGAGCTCGCCGACCAGGGACCGTACCGCCGCGGTGATGTAGGGCACGTCGCCGGGCTCGAGCGGGCGCAGCCGGGACACGTCGCCCAGCTCGCGGAACGGCTGGCCGACCACCGGGCCGACGCCGGGCTTGATGTCCACGTCGACGCCCACCGCGCGCAGCGGGACCACGATGTCGCTGAACAGGATCGCGGCGTCCACGTCGTACCGGCGCAACGGCTGCAGGGTGATCTCGGTGATCAGCTCGGGGCGGGTGCACGCCTCCCGCATCGGGACGCCCTCCCTGACCCTGTGGTACTCGGGCAGCGAACGGCCCGCCTGGCGCATGAACCAGACCGGGGTGTACGGCACCGGCTCCCCCCGGCAGGCGCGGATGAAGGGCGATGTGGTCTGGGGCTGGGTCACCACGGGATTTTCTCACAGGCCGCGGGGCCCGAGGACCGGCGCCTCGCCAGCCCGGCGACACGCCGCCCGATATCCCCCGGAATCGCCGTCGTACATGCCAAGATCGGGACGAGTCTCGCCATCTCCGGTCGACGCGAAAGGGACGCAGCGATGAGCCAGCCGCTTGGAAACTGTCCCGGATGTGGTGGCGACGAGCCTTTCGAGCAGATCCATCCTGCTGACTGCCCGGACGCGGACGGCGGCGACTGCCCCGAGTTCATGTGCACCGGGTGCGGCGCCGCGGTCATCATGGGCACCGTGGGCACCGTGGGCGGCGAGGCCACAGCCGAGTACCGGCCCGTCCGTGCCGCGTTACAGCCGGGGCCAGCAACGACGTACGCTCGGGCCATGAGGTTGGCGGATGGGCCCGCGCCGGCGACGGCGAGCGGGCAGGCGCCTGCGCCGGACAGCGAAGTCATATTTGCCGCTGCGGTGGCGGCGTTCGAGGCAGGCCGCGACGCGGTCGCCGAGGTGCGGGGCGACATCATGTTCGAGGATCATCCGGCGCCGCGGCGGCTCGCCCCCTACGCGGCGGCGATGGCCGCCACCGCGTTCAGGGACGGCATGGAGGCGGGCGACGGCCGGATCGTGCTGCTCTACGACCCGGACGGCCACGAGGGCTGGACGGGATCGTTCCGCGTGGTGGCCCAGGTGCACGCCGACGTGGAGGAGGAGATGGCCGCCGACCCGCTGCTCGGCGAGGTCGGCTGGAGCTGGCTGACGGAGGCGCTCGACCTGCACGCGCCCGGCTACTCCGCGCCCAGCGGGACGGTGACCCGGGTGATCACGGAGGGCTTCGGCGTCAAGGACGGCGAGCCGCCGGCGACCGG
>NZ_JBARCR010001274.1:0-2443 GCF_049794275.1 Trebonia sp. | reverse complement strand
GCGGTGCCCGCCGCCGCGGGCGTGCCGACCCAGTGGCCGGGCGGCGTGACGGCGGTCACGGCGCAGACCTGGGACAGCCCGGTCGCCCACCTGGCCCCGTCGCAGCGTCCCCGCGAGTTCGTGCTCCGTCTCAGGCGCGGCGGCGAAGCCGTCTGGGTCGAGGTCTTCGACCCGGACCTGCGGCTGCCGAGGCTGCGCACCGCGCGAGCCACCGACGAGGGCGGCCGGGGTCTTTACCTGGTCGAGCAGCTTGCCACCCGGTGGGGGTCACGACCCACCTCCGAAGGCAAGGCCGTCTGGTTCGAGCTGCCGCTCAACGGTCGCTAACGCCCTGAGCTCTCTCGCGTCAAGGATCAGGGCACGCTGGAGTGCGGGGTCTGGGTGGCCCCGTAAGCAAGGGCGAGCAACACCACGACGACGATGACGACCCCGATCCAGGTTTTTCCGTTGACTGGCATGCTCAAGCGCTTGCGGCCGCGCGTCCATAGCCACGCGGCGCCCAAGCCGATGAGCACCAGCAGGACTATTCCGCTCACTGGCTGCCCTCCCCACTCGTCCCCGGTCGGCGTTAACGAACGGCGGTCCGTCCTATCCGAGGGTACGACAACCGGGCCGGTTCGTCGCGGTGTGAGGCGGTGATACTCGTCTGGGCTTCGGCGGGACGGAGCAGGTAGCCGGCGCCGCGCCTGGTGTGGATCAGCCGGGGGCCGAGCGCGTCGAGCTTGCGCCGCAGGTAGCTGACGTAGGTCTCCACGACCTGGGACTGGGCGCCCTTGTTCCAGCCCCAGACGTCTTTCAGGAGCTGCGCCCTGGTGAGCACCTGCCCCTGGTTACGCATCAGGTAAGCCAGCAGGCGGAACTCGGTGGGAGACAGGTCTACCTGCCTGTCTCCACGGAAGACGGTCCAGCGCGCCTCGTCGAGCACGAGGTCACCAGCCCGCAGTTGGGGCTGGTCGGCGCGCCGGTGGCTGGGATAGCGAAGGTCTGCCATTGGTCCCTTGCGTTCGGTGAGCGGACGGTGCCCGCGGGCGGCGCGTGGCCGCCCGCGGGCTGGTTTTCCGAGAGCCGGCCGGTATCAGAAGTGGGTCGGACTCGCCGACGCGGCGGGGGCCGTCGACGTCACAGTCGGCGTCACGGTCGGTGCCGGCTTGGCGGTGGCCGGTGCCGCGAAGAGCACCAGCTTCGCGATGAGGGCGCCGTGACTGCGGACGCCGACGACGAACACCAGGTCACCCCGGGCCACGCCCGCGGTCGCCATCATGGTCGGCTGCTTGGTCGCGGTCATAGTCGGAGTGGCGGTCGCCATCGCGGTCGCCGTGGGTGTCGCCGTCGCGGTGGCCATTGCGGTCGATGTCGCCGTGGGTGTCGCCGTCGCGGTGGCCATCGCGGTCGATGTCACGGTTGAGGTCGCGGTCGGTGTCGCCGTCACGACGGGCGTCGTCGTCGCGGTAGCAGTGCCCGGCTGCGTCACCGTGGCGGTCGCGGCGGTGATCGTGATCGTGATGACCTGGCCACCCGTGTCGACCGTGATGGTGGTCGGCTTCGATACCGGGGCGGCCATCTGGCTGACCGCGCTGGTGCTGCCTGCCATCGTGACCGCGGCCGGGGCCATGTTGTTGGTCTTCATGGCCGCGGTAGCCGCCGTGTTGTTGCCCGTCATCGCCGCCATGCCCGTGGCGTTCGCGCCCACGTTCCTGACCTTGGTCGCGCCGTTCAGCCACCACAAGTGCAGCTGGCGGTCGGCGGACTTGACGAGCAGGAACTTCTTTGTTGCCAGGACGACGACGCCGCGCTGCGCGGCGAACTCGGTGCGATGCGACCAGAACTGATTGAACGTGCGCATCGGCGCCATCTCGGCCAGCGTGGTCATCGACTTCTGCTGAGACTGGCCCCAGGTGCTGAGCGCCGAGCTCAGCGCCTGCTGCTCGCTGATCGTGTGGTGGAAGTTGAGCGTGAACCCGGCGGACTGAGCCGTCGTCGCCGCGGTGCCGTGGTTGGCGGCCGCGACCGCTGCCACACCTATCGCGCCGCCGCCTACTAGCACCGCGGTGGCGATGCCAAGACGCGCCTTCATGGCCGTCTGGCGGTTGCCGCGCCTGCTGCGGCTTTTCATCGTTGCCTCCTCCTATGGACGCCGCGCCCGCCACGCTCGCCCGTTCGGTTCGATGGCATCGACATTGCCGTGACGCAGCGTCGCCCGGAACGGGTTCGGCGGTCACGTAAGCGGTACGTTCGCGACTTCACATGCTGGGGAGGAAAGGCACATTCATCCCGAACGGACTAGTGGTGACTCCGAAAGCCGCCCGTTATCTCTGCGGGGTTCGCGTAAGACGCGCGCTACATCCGGTCCGGAATCGGCACGCCGAGCAGGCCAAGGCCGGCGGTGAGCACCCGCAGCGCGGCGGCGCACAGCGCGAGGCGGCTTTGCCTGGTCTCGTCGTCG
>NZ_JBARCR010001273.1:0-6391 GCF_049794275.1 Trebonia sp. | reverse complement strand
ACGTTCACCGTGTACACGCCGCCGCTGCGCAGCGCGCGCCCTGCGGCGCGGGCGGCCTCGGCCGTGGTCAGGTGGAACGGGGTCTTGGCGCCCGCATACACGTCGCTGATCACCAGGTCGTAGCTCGCGGCACGGACAGACTCGAGCACCTCTCTCGCGTCGGCCGCCCGGACCCGGATGCCGTGCCCGGGCGGCAGCGGCAGGTGCTTGCGGACCAGCTCGGTGAGCGGCACGTCCAGTTCGGCGACCAGCTGCCGAGACCCGGGCCTGGTGTGCGCGAGGTAACGGGGCAGCGTCAGGCCGCCGCCGCCCAGGTGCAGCACGCGCAGCGGCTCGCCCGCGGGGAATGCCAGGTCGGCGATGTGCCCGATGCGGCGGACGTACTCGAACTCCAGGTAGCCGGGATCCTCGGTGTCCACCTGGCTCTGCGGGATGCCGTCGGTGAAGAGGAGCCACGAGCCCGTTCTGGATAGATCTGGCACAAGCTCAGCCCGCCCGAACCGGACCTCTTTGTGCACAGCGCGCCGGGCAGGACCTTGCCTCACCCGGCGCGCAGCAGATCCCGACACCCTTCTAGTATCCGGTGGGGAGCCACCCAATCGCGGGCGATTGTGCCTGTCAGGGGGTATCCGATAAGAATTGACACCGTGACAGTCAGCGTACAGCCTGGCGCCATCGGCGCGGCGCCGGAACTGACGGTCTCTTCGCTTACTGTGCGTTTCGGTGCGCTTACAGCACTGGACGGGGTCGACCTGGCGGTGCAGGCCGGGGAGCTCGTGGCGCTCGCCGGGGAGAACGGCGCCGGGAAGACGACGCTGATCCGCGCCATCGCGGGCGACGTCACCCCCGTCTCCGGAACGATCAGGCTGGGCGGGCGGCCGGTCACGCCGAATCTGGCCGCGACCGCGCGGCTGGGCGTGCGCATCGTCTGGCAGGACGTCCCGCTGAACGACAACCTCGACGTCGCGTCGAACGTCATGCTCGGCAACGAGCGTTTCAGGCACCTGTTCTCCGACGTGGCACTTCACGGCGACGCGGCCAAGCTGTTCAACCGGCTCGGCATCCCGCTGCGGGACACTACGCGGTCGGTCAAGTCCCTGTCCGGCGGGCAGCGGCAGATGGTGGCGGTCGCCAGGGCCATGGCGCACGATCCGCGGGTGCTGCTGCTCGACGAGCCGACCGCCTCCCTGGGCGTGCAGGAATCGGCCCTGGTCGAGCGCCTGATCAGCCGGCTGCGCGAACAGGGCACGACGATCCTGCTCTCCTGCCACGACACCGGGCAGATGTTCCGGCTCGCGGACCGGATCGTCGTCCTGCGGCACGGACGGGTCGTCGCCGAGGTGTCGCCGAGCGAGGTGCACCCGGACGACGTCGTGGCGCTGGTCTCCGGGCAGGCCGTGGACTCCTCGGCCCGCCGTCAGCTGACCCGGCTGCACAGGCTCACCGGGCGGCTCGTCTCCTCCGAGCCGTCGTCCAGCCTGTCGCTGATCCTGTCGGCGCTCGGCGCCGCGCTCGGCACCGAGCGCTTGTGCATCCATTTGCTTGCCCCCGGGGGACAGTCCTCAAGCATTGGGGGGCTTGCGCAGCCCCCCATGGCCCCCGCGACCCCCTGGCCCGGCGCAGAGGGGTACCTGTCGCCCGAGCTCGTGTGCTCGGCCTCGTTCGGGGTGCCGGCGCCGGTGCTCGCCGCCTGGTCGCGGCTGCCGTACGGCGCGGGCGGCGGTCCGGTGGGACTCGCGGCCGCCACGCAGGAGCCGGTCATCGAGGACAACATCCGGGCCGGCACGGGCTCGTGGACCATCTTCGGCGATCTCGCCAGGACGGCGAAGGTCGCCAGTTCCTGGTCGGTGCCGGTGCTCGGGCCTGGCGGCCTGCTCGGGGTCATCACAGTGTTCCGCGCGGTGTCGGGCAAGCCGCAGCGCGACGACCTCGACCTCGCCGCCCTGTACGCCGGCTACGCGGCGAGCGCGATCGACCGGGACCGGCTGCTGGACCAGCTCACGGCCCGCAACCGGCTGCTCGAGACCATCCGCGAGGTGCTGCAGACGCTGGCCGGCCCGGTGCCGGTGGCGGAGGCCCTGCACATCGTGCTGCACGCGCTGCGGGGTGGCCTGGACGCCGACGAGGTGGCGCTGGTCACCGCGGCGCCCGACGGCATCCCGGCCGTTCGGGCCTACTCCGGCGGCGCGTCCATGCCCCCGGAGACGCTCGGGGCGGCACTGGCGGCCCTGGAGCGCGGCGCCCCGGAGGGCGTCGCCATGGCCGGCGAGGACCGGAGCCTGACGGTCACGTTCGCCGCCCCTGACGGCCAGACCATACTGCTCGCTTCGTGGCGGGACGGCATGTCCCCCGACGACGCGACCAACCTGATCGAGGACGCGGCTCACAGCTTGCGGATGGCGCTGGAACGGGAGAAGGCCCTGGCCGCGCACCAGGAGACGATGGCGCTGCGCCAGTCGCAGGAACTGCAACGCGCGTTCCTGCGCAGGCTCAGCCACGAGCTGCGCACGCCGCTCACCGCGATCACCGGGTACGCGACCAGCCTGCTGTTGAAGGACGTGACCTGGGACGACGAGTCGCAGCAGCGCTTCTTGTCCCGCATCTCCGCCGAGTCGGCCCGTCTCGGCCGGCTGGTCAACGACCTGCTCGACTTCTCCGCGATCGAGTCCGGGATCTTCCGGCTGCAGTCCGACTGGTGCGACATCCCGCTGGTGCTCGATGCCGCGGTCGCCTGCCTGCCGCCGGCCAGCGGACCGCAGGTGGAGGTGAAGTGCGCGCCCGGCCTGCCGGCCATCTGGGCCGACCACGACCGGCTCGAGCAGGTGTTCGTCAACCTGCTGAGCAACGCGTTCGGGCACAACCCGCCAGGGACTAGGGTGCTGGTAGTGGCCGAGGCGACGGAGCCGGGCACGGTGACGGTCAAGGTGGCCGACGACGGCGAGGGCATGCCGCCCGAACTCGTGGGCGCGCCCGCCGGCGAGGCCCGGCTGCCCGACGCGCGGCGGCACGGCTCACGCGGGTCCGGCGTGGGGCTCGGCCTGTCTATCGCCACCGGCATCGTGGCCGCGCACGGCGGCCGGATGGAGCTGGAGCAGGCGCCGCGGGGCACCTGCTTCGTGATCACCTTGCCGGTAGAGGACCAGCAATCGCGCGGGAAAGGACCGGACACGATTGACTGAGCTGACCATCCCCACCCGGGTGCTCATCGTCGAGGACGACCCCAACATCGTCGACCTCATCAGGTCCAACCTGGCCGTCCGCGGCTTCGACACGTGCGTGTCCGGCGACGGGAGCAAGGCGCTGGCGCTGCTGGACACCGAGCAGCCCGACATAGTGCTGCTCGACCTCATGCTGCCCGAGGTGGACGGTTTCGAGCTGTGCCGGCTGATCCGCGAGCGCTCGGCGGTCGCCATCATCGTCGTGTCGGCGCGCGGCGGCGAGCGGGACAAGGTGACCGCGCTCAACATGGGCGCCGACGACTACATGACCAAGCCGTTCGGCATCGAGGAGCTCCTCGCCAGGATCCTGGCCACGCTCCGCCGGACCCGGCCCGCCGAGGCGGGCGAGCAGACCGTCCCGTCGGTCATCACGATCGGCGACATACAGATCGACCTCACCGGGCAGCAGGTCCGCCGCGCCGGGACCGTCGTGCACCTCACGCCCACGGAGTTCGCGCTGCTGCGCGAACTGGCGCTGCACAGGGGCAAGCTGCTGTCCCGCGCGCACCTGCTGCGCCGGGTCTGGGGCCGCGGCTACGAGACGGAAACCGAGTACGTGCGCGTCTACATACGGCGGCTGCGCGCCAAGCTGGAGCCGCCGGGGGCCGCACCGCTGATCATCACCCAGCCCCGGGCCGGTTACCGGATCGCCGGCGACTAACGACATCACGATTGGCTATCAACTTGGAAAACCGCTGTCACGATTCCGCAACAATCGATCGGTCAGTGACCGGTCACATTAGGCAAACCGCCCAGCTCCTGCCGCGTATTAACTCTTTATTAACGGTTTTACGCACGTGTTAACGGGAACGTTTCTGGCATCCCGTCTTACGATTCCGCAAAACAGTGCTGGGGCCCGATTATGTATGGTGTCCCGCCTTGTCTTATTCGATGCATTCAGCGAAAGGATATGGGGGTTAAGAATGGGTAACAGACCTACGGGAGCCTGGGGCTCCCGTTCGCACGGCGCCAGCACGTTTCGACGCTTCCGCGTGCTGGGCGTCGCGGGCCTCGCGGCGGCCCTTGCGCTGACGGCTGCGGCCTGCAGCTCGTCCAGCTCATCAAGCTCGTCAAGTTCGGCAAGCGCGTCGGCAACGGGGTCAGCAAGCGGCTCGGCGTCGGTTCCGGCGGGGCTGAGCATCGGCTCCTTCACCGTTAACATCGGGGCGACGATGGACCAGCTCAAGGCGCTGGGCCAGGCCGCGACCAAGGGCTCTAGCACCCTGCAGGTGGGCGTGGTCCTGCCGGACACCACGTCGTCGGTCCGGTGGGTTGATTTCGACGCGCCGTACCTGAAGGAAGCCTTCACCGACGCCGGGTACACCCCCGGGGAGTACCGCATCCAAAACGCGCAGGGCAGCGACGCGACCCAGCTGAGCGACGCCACCGCCGACATCAACCTGGGTGCCAAGATCCTGATCGTGTGTCCGCTCGATGGCCCGACTGGCGTCGCGATCGCGAAGCTCGCGGAGCAGAAGGGCGTCACCCTGATCGCCTACGACCGTGCGATCTTCCAGGGCTCGAACACCTACTACGTCAGCTTCGACGGCGTGCTGGTGGGTACGCTGATCGGCCAGGGCTTCCAGACGTGCGTCCAGTCCTGGGGGATCAAGAGCCCCAAGGTCTTCGTGCTGAATGGCGGCGAGGACACCGACCCCAACGCGATCGCCTTCGCCACCGGGTACAACAAGGTGGTCTGGGGCCAGGCGGCCAAGTCCGTCAACGCGGGCGCGACCAACAGCGCGGGCTACTCGCTGGTCGGCGAGAACTTCGCGCCTGGGTGGGACAACACCAAGGGCGGCACGATCTTCCAGCAGGAGTTCACCGCTCACCCGACGATCAACGCCACGATCGAGGCCAACGACGGTCTCGCCAACGCGGTGATCACCGACCTGAAGACGGACGGTGTCAAGCCCAAGACGATCCCGACCACCGGTCAGGACGCCACCTCCCAGGGCATGGCCTGGATCCTCGAGGGCTACCAGTGCGGTTCGGTGTACAAGGCCGTTTACAAGGAGGCCCAGGACGCCGTGACCATGGCCACGATCCTGCTGGCCGGCAAGACGCCGCCCGCGGCCCTGCTGAACGGCAAGGCTGTGGACTCGGCCGACCCGAGCATCGTCGAGCCGGCGTCCCTGCTGACCCCGGTGTGGGTGACCGCGGCCAACATGGAGTCGACTGTCGTCAAGGACGGCTTCGACTCGGCCTCGTCCATCTGCTCGATCGCGGGTGCGAGCGCCTGCTCGAAGGCCGGGATCTCGTAATCGCCTAACCCGGGGAACCCCGGCGGTTCTCGCCGGGGTTCCCCGGAGCCGGGGCTGGTGGACCCTCTAGCAGGGTGCGCCAGCCCCGGCATAATGTGATGGTTGCTGACCTTGGGCACGGCTACGGACGGGTATTCAAGATGACTGAGGTGAACGAGCCCCCGCGGGGCGCGATCCCTAACGGGGACGGGGCGGAGCCCCTGCTGAAGCTGCGGGGCATCGATAAGCACTTCGGGCCGGTGCAGGCGCTCTACGGGGTGGACCTGGACCTGCCCGCGGGGCAGGTGACCGGCCTGTGCGGGGACAACGGCGCCGGGAAGTCGGTGCTCACCCGCACGATCGCCGGCGTGCACCAGCCGGACCATGGCCAGATCTATTTCGAGGGCCGGCCGGTACACATTCGCAGCGCCAGGGACGCCTCCACGCTGGGGATCGAGACCGTCTACCAGGACCTGGCGCTGGCCGACAATCTGGACATCGTCCAGAACATGTTCCTCGGCCGCGAGCGGCTGAGCCACGGCCTGCTGGATGAGGACTCGATGGAGAAGACGGCGGCCGAGACCCTGAGCACCTTGCGGGTGACCACAGTGCGCTCGATCCGGCAGCCGGTCGCCTCGCTGTCGGGAGGTCAGCGGCAGTCGGTGGCGGTCGCCAAGGCGGTGATGTGGAACTCCAAGCTGGTGCTGCTTGACGAGCCCACCGCTGCCCTCGGGGTGGTGCAGACCCGGTCGGTGCTGGACCTGATCAAACGACTCCGCGACCGCGGGCTGGCGGTGATGGTGGTCAGCCACAACCTGAACGACGTCTTCGAGGTCGCGGACCGGATCGCGGTGCTGTACCTGGGGCGGATGGTGGTCCAGGGGCCGGCTGCGGACTTCGACCGGCAGAGCGTGGTGGAGTACATGACGA
>NZ_JBARCR010001272.1:0-1608 GCF_049794275.1 Trebonia sp. | reverse complement strand
GGGTGCCTCCGTGATGCCGGGCTCGGGAGCGTGGACGCCGGCCGCAGCGGCCGGCTCTTCCGGCTGGGCCGTCTCGTCCTGCGGTACGTCCTCGTCCTGCGGCACGCCGGCGCCTTCCGGTGCCGAGACGCCGTCAGGCTCCAGCTCGTGCTGCGGTAGCCAGACGCCGATCGGCAGGGCGGGCGTTTCCGGCTCCGGTGCGGCCTCGGGCAGCTCCGCCTGGCCGGAAGCCAGGTACACCGGCTCGGCTGGCTCAGCCGGCTCGGCCAGCGCCGTTGCCGGGGCCTGCTGGACCCGGGACTGCCTGAGCATGGTGAGCATCAGGCAGAAGGCGAGCAGGAGGAGCACCCAGGGAGCCGCGGCCACGACTCCCTCAATCGTCCGGTGCCGCAGCGTGGCGTTAATCGCGTACACGACGTCGGCCGCGCCGACGACGGCCACCATCAGGATGATGACCAGCCACGCGTACCACCGCGCCCACCACCGGGCGTCTCGCAGCACGACTGCCGCGACGCACGCGATGACGAATACCGCGTCGAACAGCCCGGGGTAGATCCTGGCGAGCCGCGGCGACACCCCGGCCTGCAAGACGATCGCGTGCACTCCGGAATACGACAGCACGAACGTGCCCGCAGCCATGGCCAGGACCACGATCAGGACCGCCAGGTTCAGGAGCAGGCTGGGCCAGTTGCGGCGCGGTGCGGGGAATTGGACATTCATCGGGATGCCGGTCCAGACTTTGTCAGAGGGACGTTTTCGGGGAGCAAATGCGTATTCTCCCGGCTAACCGTCGCCCACGGTATCGGGGTTAGTCACTGAATGGAACGATTTCGGGCTATAGCCAGGTGTGTCGCCGCGCGCGCCGCGGTGTGAGACGGCAACTATGCTCTCCCCCATGAGCGGGCGGAAAAAGAGCGGCAGTGACGGCCGGGCGCCGGGCGGCGGCGGCTACGCGAAATCCGGTAAGCCGCGCCCGGGAACCGGCGGTAACCGCAGGGACCGCCTCGAGGGCAAGGGGCCCACGCCGCCCGCGTACATGCGCACCGGCCATCCCGCGCAGCGGGCCGCCGCGGCCAGGGCTGCCGCCGACGGTCGGCCACCAAGGAAGGCGGAGGAGGGACGCGGGGGAGGCGGCCGGGACCGTTCGGAAAACTGGAATGAGGGCCAGGCAGCACGCGGCAGCGGCGACGGGGCGGAAGTGGTCGCGGGCCGGAACTCCGTGGTCGAGTCGCTGCGGTCGGCGGTGCCGGCGGTAGCGCTGTACGTGACCGCGCGGGCGCAGCAAGACGAGCGGGTGGCGGAGGCGGTACAACTCGCGGCGGACGCGGGCGTCGCGGTGCTCGAGGCCGGAATGCCCGAGCTCGACCGGCTCACGGACGGCGCCGTGCACCAGGGCGTGGCGCTGCGGGTGCGGCCATATAACTACGCTCATCCGGACGATTTTTCCGAACGTACCGGGCCGACTCCTCCCCTCATCGTGGCTCTGGACGGCGTGACCGACCCGCGCAATCTCGGTGCGGTGGTGCGGTCAGCCGCCGCGTTCGGGGCGACGGGTGTCGTGGTGCCCGCGCGGCGCAGCGCCGGCGTGACCGCCGGCGCGTGGAAGGC
>NZ_JBARCR010001271.1:0-3406 GCF_049794275.1 Trebonia sp. | reverse complement strand
GTGCACGCCGCGGCGCGCACCCCGCTGCCCGCCGACGGGCGGGTGATCGTCAGCGGCGCCGGGCCGGTGGGCATGCTGGCCGCCTTCGCCGCTCGGGCCAGGGGAGCCGAGGTGACCGTAGTGGGGGTGGAGCGGGACGAGGCGGTCCGGCTGCCGTTGCTGCGCGAGTGCGGTTTCGCTACCAGGACCGAGGCGCCTGCCGAGCCCGTCGGCGCCTGGATCGAGGCATCGGGGGCGGTGGCGGCGCTGGCTTCGGCCGTGGGCGGGCTGCGCGCAGGCGGCGACCTGACCGCGGTCGGCATGTACGACCGGCTCGCGGCGCTGGACGGCAGCAGGGTGGTCCGCCGTGAGATCACGCTCCGCGGCAGCTACGGCTCGGTGGCCGCCGATTACCTGACGGCGCTCGACCTGCTGTGCGGCGCTGCGGCCGTGCCCGCGGACCGCATGGTGTCGCCGTTCCCGCTGGACGACTGGGCGGCGGCGCTTGACGCGGTGACGCGGGGCACGGTGATCAAGGCCGCGTTGCGGCCGTGACCGTTTCCCGTTACGCGGGGCTCAGACCAGCCCGGGGTAGCTGCCGCCGTCCAGGAGGAGGTTGTGGCCGGAGATGTAGCCGGCCAGCTCGCCGCACAGAAATGCGCAGGCCGCGCCGAATTCCTCCGGCCTGCCCAGGCGCCGCGCGGCGATCGGGTCCGTCTGGTGGCGCCTGGCCTCTTCGAAGCTGATGCCTTCCCTGTCGGCCGTGACGTGAGCCACCTGGATCTGCCGGCCGCTGTCGATCTTGTAGGGCAGCAGGTTGTTAATCGTCACGTTGTAGGGCGCGGCGCCGAACGACAGCCCTTTCACCGTGGCGTGCAGCCCGGCGCGCGCTGCTGACGAGACGGCCATCCCCGGTCCTGGCGTGGTCACCATGGCGGACGTGATGTTGATGATGCGGCCGAACCGTCGCTCGCACATGCCGTCGATCACGGAGTCGATCAACCGGAGGTGGACGAGCATGTTTCCCTGCAGCGCCTGCTCCCAGTCGGCCTCGGTGGCGGTCCGCAGCGGTCCGGGGCGCGGGCCCCCGTTGTTCGTTACGACGATGTCCGGCTCGGGGCAGGCACCGAGCAGCAGTTCCCTGGTGCCCGGGTCGAGCAGGTCGCCCTGCACCTCGACCACCTTCCCGCCGCCAAGACCGCGGAGCTTCTCCGCGGCGGCCGCGAGGCGGGCGCCGTCACGGCCGTTGATCACCACGTTGACGCCTTCGGCGCTGAGCGCCTCAGCGCACGCGTAACCGAGGCCGGCACTCGATGCGCAAATGATTGCCCACCGGCCGGCAATGCCGAGGTCCATCTAGCTATCCTCTGACTGAGTGCGCGCGACAGCGGCCTTGACGGATAGGCCCGCGGTGATTTCCACGTGCCTGCGAATGAGTTCCGCGGCGTGGTCGGCGTCGCGGGACGTGATCGCCTCGACCATGGCGGCGTGCTCGCCCTCCACGTCACGGCTCATTCCGCCGGACATCTCGGACATCTGCCGCAGGACCTCGGCCTCGTCGTAAAGCCGGTGCTGCGCCGCCACCAGCCGCGGCGAGCCGCACGCCGCCACGCATGCCGCGTGAAAGACGGCATGGGCCCGGCTCCACTGCTGGCTGCCGACCGGATCGACCGAGGAACGCACGCGGGGCGTCAGCCTCAGCTCGTGATGAGCGGCGACGACGGACGCTTCCCATGGGGCGTCACCCCGCTGGATCGCGAGCCGGATGGCTAGCGCCTCGATGTGCGACCGCAGAAAGGCGAGATCGTTGATTTCCTCGACTGTGTAATTGGGGATGTAGAAGCCCTTGTTGGGCTGGGACTGGATAAGTCCCTGCTCAGCCAGGCGCGTCAGCGCTTCGCGCACGACGCTGACGCTGACGCCTCGCTGGGCGCACAGCTCGGAGAGCTTCAGGCGATAGTTGGGCGTGAACTCGCCCCGGAGCAATTTCTGCCGCAGATCCAGGTAGATCGCTTCAGACCGGGATGAGGCCTCCTCGGTAACTGCCATCGGCTTTGTTCTCCGCGCCTCGCGTTAGGGCTATTGGGCTGTACAGATGATAGTCTAGGTCTTACTATCGTTTGTCAAGTTGATACTCGATTTTACGCACTGTTAACGGCTGGAGGCGATTCCTGGTGGCTGTGTTCGGCCTGCTGCACGGCGCATTCGAAGGGGCGTGGGTCTGGGAGTTCCTGACGCCTGAGCTGCGCCAGCTTGGTCACGACGCGATCGCCGTCGACCTGCCGATCAATGACATCACAGCCGGCTGGGACGACCACGTCGACGTGGCGCTCGCGGCCTTCGGCGATGGGGACACGATAGTCGTGGCGCATTCGCGCTCGGGGCGAATGGTCCCGCGGCTGCTCGAGCGGGGGAAGTTCTCCGACGTGATCCTGCTCGCCGCCTCCATTCCCGGCGGCATCCTGCCTCCGCCCTATCAGTCGGGCGGGGCGCCAGCTGCCGGAGCGGTGACCGCGCAGACCAGGAAGACGGACTCGCTCGGCCGGACGGTCTGCACCAGGGAGGTCGCGGAGCGGCTGTTCGACGACTGCCCGCCGGGGACCGTGGACTGGGCGCTGGCGAAGGTTCGTCCGCAGCACGAGCTTCCGGTGCCTGACGACACCCGGTGGCCGGACGTTCGCGTCGCGTATGTCTACGGCGAGCAGGAGCCAGCGGTGGCCCCAGAGTGGATCAAGCTCGCGTGCCGGGAGCGGCTCGGCATCGAAGCCCTGGGCATGCCCGGTGGCCACTCGCTGTTCGTGTCCCGGCCGGCGGAGCTGGCGCGAACGCTCGATTCGCTGGTGCCCGTACGCTAACCCGCTCATGGGGTAGCCGTCCGCCCGGTCGTTCGTGAAGACGATCTTCGTGTAATCGAGTCCGGCCATGATCTGTTCAAACACGGCCGGCGCCCGGTCCAGCGGTACCTCGTGGGTGAGCGCGGCGAGCACGTTCATGCCGTCGCCGACCAGGCCGGCGGCGTCGGCGAAGTCACGGTCCTGGTAGGCGTACGTACCGTGCAGGCTGAGCTCGCGGACCGCGCAGGCGTCGACGTCGAGCGGCGCGGGCGCGCCCGGCAGGGCCACGAGCACCAGCGTGCCGCCGGAGCGTGTCATCGCCACGGCCTGATCGAGCACGCCCGGCGCCGCGGCAGTGACGAGTACCGCGTCCAGGCCTTCCCCGGCCGTCGCCGCCAGCGCGGCGTGCACCGGGTCCTCGCCAGGCAGCCGGACCGGGATCGCAGGGACCGCGGCGGCGAGGCGGGTCAGCTTGTCCCCGCTGATGTCGGTGACCACGATCGGGCCCGCGCCGAGGTGGTCCGCTACCAGTGCGCATATGGTTCCGATTCCGCCGGCGCCCAGCACCCCCAGGCGCGTTCCCTGCCCGAGGC
>NZ_JBARCR010001270.1:0-6997 GCF_049794275.1 Trebonia sp. | reverse complement strand
CGCCTACATAAGCGGCACGAGCTTGCGACTCGACGGCGGAGACTATCGCGGGCTTATCTGACTCCTACCAGGGATCCAGGTACGGCTCCGGCGCTGTCCCGCGTGTCCTGGCCGCTTTCAGGCCGCTGACGATCCATGACCTGGCGCCGTCGTCTTCCGCGTGCACGAGGACGACCTCGAGTCCGATTTCCCGCGCGGTGCGCAGGATCCTTACCGCGATCTCTCCGCGGTTGGCTACCAGCACCGTTCCCTGGCTCATTACCTTGTGTTCTCGTTACCTTGTGTTCTCGTTACCTTGTGTTCTCGAGGCTGTCCTGCGGTCGCGCTGCTGGCCCGGTTATGCCGCCGGCTTCATACGTCCGCCGGAGCGCCTTCTTATCGACCTTCTCGACACTTGTCCTCGGCAGCCTCGGCACTGCCTTCCACAGCCGGGGAACCTGCCATTTAGCGATGTGCCCGGCCAGGTAGTCCTCGAGCTCGGCGAAGGCCGGCGGCGCGTCAGGATCGAGCACCACGCAGGCCAGTGGCCGCTCACCCCAGCGATCGTCCGGTACGCCGACAACCGCCGCTTCCAGGACCCCGGGGTGCCGGGACAGCAGGTCCTCGATCTGGACGGAGCTGATCCACTCGCCGCCGGACTTGATGACGTCCTTCGACCTGTCGGTGATACGGATGTAGCCCTGGCTGTCCAGCGTGCCGACGTCGCCGGTGCGCAGCCAGCCATCATGAAAGCTGCGATCAGTCGCCGCCGCCCCGAAGTACGAGCCTGTCACCCAGGGGCCGCGGACCTCCAGCTCGCCGATCGCCTCGCCGTCACTGGGCAGGACGTCGCCATTGTCGTCGCATATCCGGGCTTCGAGGCCGGGCAGGATACGGCCGGCGGCGCGGCGGTAGTACCAGTAGGCTGACGGGTCCGCCTGCTTGGGCGGCTTCGAGACCGCGGCGATCGGACCCGTCTCGGTCATGCCCCACGCCTGCTGGATGAAGACGCCGTGCTCGTTCTGGTAGTACTCCATCAGCGCCGACGGCACCGCGCTGCCGCCACACTGGACCAGGCGCAGTGACGACAGGTCCGCGCCGGTTTCTTTCGCGATCTCCATGATCCTTGTCCAGACCGTCGGCACCCCGGACGAGACGGTGGGCCGCTCTTCCACGATCAGGCTGACCAGCCGCCTGGGCTCCATCACCCGGTCGGGCAGGATCAGGTCAGCGCCGGACAGCAGCGAGGCGTAGGCGAAACCCCATCCGTTGGCGTGGAACAGGGGCGCGATGGCGAGGAGCCGGTCCGTCTCGCCGACGCCGAGCGCGTTGGTCGTGCACGTCATCAGGGCGTGCAGGAACAGTGACCGGTGGCTGTAGAGGACGCCCTTGGGCGGCCCTGTGGTCCCGCTCGTGTAGCAGAGCACTGACGCCTGGTCTTCCGCGATCTCGGGGAGCTCAGCCAGCGCCGGCGCTCGCGTCAGGACGTCGCCGTACGCGACTATCTCGCCTGGCCAGCCTGGCAGGGCGTCCGCGCCTGTGCCCGCGCCCGGGCCCGCGCTGCCTGGGCCACGGGTCACGATCACGGTCCTGACCGTCGTGGTCAGCTCCAGGACGGGAGCGAGGACGCCAAGGAGCTCGGCATCGACGATCACCACCCGGTCGCCCGCGTCATCGATGATGTAGGCGAGCTCGGCGGCGGTCAGCCGCGGGTTGAGCGTGTGGATCACGGCGCCGATGACCGGCACCCCGTAATGCACCTCGAGGTGCTCCTGGTTGTTCCACTGGAGAGTGGCCACCCGGTCTCCGGGCTGGACGCCGATGTCGAGCAGCCCGGCGGCGAGCTGGCGCACCCGCGCCGCGGTCTCGCCGAAGGTGACGACTGACCGCTCGGTCAGCGTCCGGGTGATCACGGAGCTGGCAGCATAGGGACCCGCGGCCCGGGCCAGGATCGTTGATAGACCGAGCTGAGTGCCCTGCATCGTGCTCTTCAATGTCACGCCAAGCCCCTTCGAGCAATATCGTCCGACAGTCACATCGTCTGATAAAGTCGCGTCCAGGGTCAAGGCGGGATGGCGACAGGAGAGCAAGTGACCGGCGAGCTCAGCGGGCGGGTCGCCCTCGTCACGGGTGCCGCCGGCGGCATTGGCGGGGCGGCGACCGCGCTGTTGCTCGCGGCCGGCGCGGCCGTGATCGGCGAGGATCTGCGGCCGGTAACGCCTCCGGAAGGAAGTGGCGACCGGTTCGCGGCTATCCGGGGCGACGCGGCGGACAGCGCGGTAGCCCGGCAGAGCGTCGCGACCGCGGTTGATGCCTTTGGCCGACTGGACATCCTGGTCAACGTGGCCGGGCGATTCCTGCGGGCGCCCGTCGGCGAGATCAGCGACGCCGACTGGGACTCCCTCATGGCCACCAATGTGCGCAGCGTCTTCGTGCACTGCCGGGAGGCGCTGCCGAGCCTGCTCGCGCACGGCGACGGCAGCATCGTCAACGTCGGGTCGGTCTCGGGCATCGCCGGCCAGGTCGGCCAGGCTGCCTACGGCGCCACCAAGGCCGCGGTGATCAACCTCACCAGGCAGCTCGCTATCGAGTACGCCGCGGCGGGATTGCGGGCCAACGTTGTCGCGCCTGGCACGATCGACACCACCTTCCCCCTCACCAGCCAGGACGAACTGTCACAGCAGCTGGCGACCGAGCAGGGCCGGGTCGCCTGGCGGGAACGCGTCGCCGCCGCGCACCCGATCGGCAGGGCGGGAACGGCACAGGAGGTCGCTGAGGCCGTCCTGTTCCTGGCTTCGCCCAGGTCCAGCTTCATGACCGGAGCGGTGGTGCCCGTCGACGGCGGGTACCTGGCCAGATGAGGGGACGTGAATCGATGCCCGGCGAGGAAAGTCCCGTGCTGACATCCGTCCGTGACGGCGTCGCCTGGATCACGCTCAACCGGCCCGACCGGCTGAACGCGCTCAACCGGTCGCTGATGTTCACGCTGCTGGCCGAGCTCGAGGCGCTGATGGCGGACACGGACGTCCGGGTGCTGGTTATCACCGGCGCGGGACGGGCCTTCTGCGCCGGCGGCGACGTGCACAACCTCGATGAGGTGACCGGGCAGGGGCCGATGCCGGACCGGGCCGCGCGGCTCAGGCAGGTGGCCAGGATCGCCGAGACGCTGTATGACGGCCCGAAGCCCGTGATCGCGGCCATCAACGGTGCCTGCGCCGGCGCAGGCCTGAGCATCGCGGCCGCCGCGGACTTCCGGATCGCCGCGGCTGGCGCGGTGTTCACGACCGCCTTCCTGGCCGTCGGCGTTTCCGGGGACATGGGCGCGCCGTGGAGCCTGACCCGCATCCTGGGTGCGGCCAGGGCCCGGCAGCTGTTCCTTGAGTGCGAGCGGTTCGACGCGCAGCAGGCGCTGGCCATGGGCCTCGTCGACGGTGTCGTGCCGCGGGAGGACCTGGAGGCCGAGGTAGCCAGGCGCGCGGCGCGCATCGCGGCCTGGTCGCCGCCGGCGGTCGCCGCGGTCCTGGCGAACTTCCGCGATGCCGTCGTGACAGATTTCGGGACGTTCCTTGACAGGGAAAGCCTGCGCCAGGTGCACACACAGTCCACACCCGAATCGAGGCACGCGGTCGAACGCTTCCTGGCCAGGGAGCGACGTGACTAGGAGACCTGGATGCGCACCGCGCTGACCGACATGCTTGGCGTCGACTTCCCGCTGGTCGCGTTCAGTCATTGCCGGGATGTGGTCGCCGCGGTGACGAACTCCGGCGGCTTCGGCATGCTGGGCGCGGTCCGTTTCACGCCCGATCAGCTCGACGAGGAACTGAGCTGGCTCGACGCGGTGACCCACGGCCGGCCGTACGGGGTTGACGTGCTGATTCCGACGCAGCTTGCCGGGCGTGACGAGGGACTCAGCGCCGACGAGACGGCCGCTCGCGTCCCCGCGGAGCACGTCGAGTTCGCCCGTGACCTGCTGCTGAGGTACGGCGTCATCGGCAACGGGGACAACTTCCAACTGCGGCCGGCCGCGGCCGTCCAGTATGAGGAGGAGAACGTCAAGGCACTGCTCGATGTCGCGTTCTCACATCCGGTCAAGCTGGTGGCCAGCGCGCTCGGCGTCCCGTCGCCGGAACTCGTCGCTCGCGCCAAGAGCGGTGGCGTGCCGATCGCCGCGCTGGTCGGGAAGGTGGAGCACGCCCGCAGGCAGGCGGCGGCCGGAGTCGACCTGATCGTGGCGCAGGGACACGAAGCCGGCGGGCACACCGGCGAGATCACCACGATGGTGCTCACTCCCCAGGTTGCCGACGCGGTAGCACCGATCCCGGTGCTGGCCGCCGGGGGCATCGCCGACGGGAGACAGATCGCGGCCGCGATCGCGCTGGGGGCCGCGGGGGTATGGACCGGATCGGTGTGGCTGATGACCGAAGAGTCCGAGACCGACGCCGCCGTACGCGAGAAATTCGCCGCGGCCTCGTCCGCGGACACGATGCGCTCGCGGGTGCGGACGGGGAAGCTCGCTCGACAGCTGCGCTCGTCCTGGCACGACGAGTGGGAGTCGGCGGGCAGCCCTGGCGCGCTGCCCATGCCGCTGATGGAGATGATCAGCGACAGCGCGTTCCAGAAGATCGGGCAGGCGGCCGCCGCGGGCTCGCCGGAGGCCTACAGCCTGCAGTCCTATTTCGTCGGTCAGGTCGTCGGCATGCTCGGCTCGGTGCGGCCGGCCGCCGAGGTCGTCTACGCCATGATCGAGAGCTATATCGAAGCCGTCGCGCGGCTGACTGAGATCAGCGCTGACAACTGACGGCCTGTATCGGGCCAGTGAATTCGCGAAAGGACGTCAATGACGGGTCTGCGGCCCAGAGCGGCTATCGCCGGAATATACGAGTACCCGTACCGCAATAATTCCTCCCACGGCCCGCTGGCCATCAAGGCCATCAGCGCGGTGCGGGCGCTCGAGGACGCCGGGCTGACCCTGGCCGACGTCGACGCGCTGTACGACGCCGGCGAAGCGGCTGCCCATCCGGGCCTCGAGGTCGCGGAATACCTGGGTCTCGACCCTGACATGCTGGGCACCACCGACGTCGGCGGCAGCTCCTTCGAACTGTTCGCAGCCGATGCGTACCGCGCGATCGCCGCGGGCGAGGCGAAGGTGGCGCTGCTGACCTACGGCGAGACACCGCGCAGCGGGCGCGTCGTGATTCCGCCGATGGCCGGGACGGGACGCGGGCAGCCAAGCTCGGCCGACAATATCGAGGCACCGTTCGGGCTGAATATCGTCGCCAACTACGCGCTGGTCGCCGCCCGTCACGCGTACCAGTACGGGACCACTCCCGAGCAGCTGGCCGAGATCGCCGTCACGACCCGGGCGCACGCGCAGCGGAACCCGCTGGCGATGCAGGGCCTGGCCGACGTCGGGATCAAGCACACCGGCGAGATATCGGTGGCCGACGTGGTGAACTCCCGGATGATCGCCGACCCGCTGCACATGCTCGACTGCTGCCTCGTGACCGATGGCGGCGGCGCCGTCGTGATCGTGGCCGAAGACCTGGCCGCCAGCCTGCCGAAATCGCCGGCCTGGATCCTGGGGACTGGCATGGCGGTCAGCTACCAGGGCGCGGACCGCGACATCACCGTCTCGGCCGCCGCCAGGAGCGGGCCAAAGGCGTTTCAGCGGGCCGGCGTGACGCCGGCCGATATCGACGTGGCGATGCTGTACGACTCGTTCACGATTACGACGCTCGTGCTCCTGGAGGATCTTGGCTTCTGCGCCAAGGGAGAGGGCGGCAGCTACGTCGAGGGCGGCCGCCTCCTGTTCGATCATCCTGGCGGGCCGGCGCTGAACACCGACGGCGGCGGCCTCTCCTCGAACCAGCCAGGCATGCGGGGCCTGTTCCTGCTCATCGAGGCTGTACGGCAGCTGCGCGGTGAGTCCACCGCGCAGGTCGCTGACGCGCGGCTGGCGGTCGCGCACGGCAACGGGGTACTACTTGGCACTCGCCACGTGGGCGGGACCGTGATCCTGGGAAGGGAATGACCGAAATGACAATGACGACCCGCCCCCTGCCGCGCCAGCCCGAGCCGGACTCGGAGCCTTTCTGGGCGGCCACGACCAGGCACGAGCTTCGTTACCAGCAGTGCAGGCGCTGCGGCCGCGCTGTCTTCTTCACGCGCGCCGTCTGCCCTGGATGCGGTTCCGGTGATCTTGAGCTCAAGCTCTCGCAAGGCGCGGGCACCATCTACAGCCTTACCGTCGTGCGCCGGGACGGGCAGCCGTTCTTCCGGGAACGGACCCCGTACATCTACGCGCTCGTCGATCTCGATGAGGGCTTCAGGATCGCCAGCGAGATCGTCACGCGTGACGTCGACCGGGTCGCCATCTCAGACCGGGTACAGCTCACCTGGGAGGATCATGACGAGGTCAGCATTCCGCTCTTCGAGCCGGCGGCCGAGCGGGAATCATGATCGATTTTAACGTTGACAAACGATTTTCTGGTGTTACTTTCGATTATGCGTCCTAGATCAGGCACTAGAAAGGCATGCGATGCCAGCGCCAGCTCAGTCCGGCCTGACCACGGCACTTGCCACGTGGGTCAGCGCCAAGGAAAGCGCCCTGCCAGCTGATCTCCAGCACCAGGCTCGGCGGTTGCTCCTCGACTACCTGTGTGCCGCGATAGTCGGCGCCCAGACGCCGGCCGCCCAGGCTGTTCTCGACCTCGCCAGCGAGAACTACGCGGGCGACGACGCGACGGTCATCGGCGGCGGACGGCTGAGCCCGGCCGGCGCCGCCCTGGTCAACGGGACGGCCGCGCACGGGTTCGAACTCGACGACGGCTACACCCCAGGATCGTCTCATCCCAGCGCGCCCGTCGTGTCGGCCGCGCTAGCCGCGGGGCAGGCCGTGGGCGCGGACAGCGCCCATGTCCTGCGCGCGATCGTGATCGGCGTGGAGGTGGCCGCGCGGATCGCGGCGGCAGGGCATCCGTCGACGTGGCGACGGGGCTTCCACAACACTCCGCTGGCC
>NZ_JBARCR010001269.1:0-4874 GCF_049794275.1 Trebonia sp. | reverse complement strand
CCCCCAGACGGCGCCGCGGGTCCCGCCGGTTGCCAGGGGCGCTCGGGTCCCGGGGACGCGGCACGTGATGGGTAACCGGCAGCGCCCACTCGTACCGCAGTTCCGCACCGGGCCGCAGCCTGGCCCAGCGCGCCGCCTCAACCTGCAGTGCTCGCGCCGCCGTCGCGAAAGCCTGCGGGGACGGCGGCTCGGGCATCCGCAGCATCGACAGCTTCGACCCGGTCAGCCGCCTGATCTCATCCGCCGACGGGTCGTCGAGCGCCGCGATGGCCTCGACGAGGTTCCCGAGCAGTTCGGCCCGCAGGATCCGGTCCCGGTACGTCCGCTTGAGCAGCGCCGAACGCTCGGTGACGTGCGGCGGCCGCCGCCCGCGCACGTGCCGCATGCTGCCGAACACCATGCCCGCCGCGATGCCGCCCCATATCCCGTCGGTGATGCCCAGCTCGCGTTCCACGACAAGATGCATGATGTCGTGCGGCAGCGCGGTCCCGGCGCGGCCGCCGAGCAGCTGGTAGACGACCCCGTCGTCCCGTTCGACCACCGAGTAGCCGACCTCGTGGTCCGGCAGCCGCGGAAACGTAACGTGCATACGCCCACTATGCGGACATGGCAGGCGAGCGGCATAACGATTTTCCCGCCGCCCGCCGTGAGCGCTAGGGTGACGGTTCGTGGCTGGACGCGGCACGACGGCGACGCTCGCCCTCGAACGGGCGAAGGTCCCGTTCACGCTGCACGAGTACGCGCACGACCCGCGGCACGACTCCTACGGCCTGGAGGCCAGCGAGGCGCTCGGCGTCCCGCCGGAGCGCGTGTTCAAGACGCTGGTCGCCGCGGTGGACGGGTCGCTGGCCGTGGGCGTCGTCCCGGTGCACCGCCAGCTGGACCTGAAGGCGCTTGCCGCCGCCGTCGGCGGGAAGAAGGCGGTGCTGGCGGAGGTCGCCGCGGCCGAGCGCGCCACCGGGTACGTCGCGGGCGGCATCTCCCCCGTTGGGCAGAAACGGCGGCTGCCGGTGGTGATCGACGCCTCGGCCCTCGTGCTCGCCACGATGTTCTGCAGCGCGGGCCGCCGCGGGCTGGAGATCGAGATCACCCCCGCCGACCTGGTCAAGGCGGCCGGTGCGACGGTGGCTCCGATCGCCACCCGGTGACGTATCCGCTGGCGCTGCTCGGCTGGCTCAAGCTGTCCGTCCCGCCGGGCCGCGTTCCTATTCTTCGGAACGTGCGCTGGCTACTCCCCCGGCATCCGCCGTTGCCTCATCGGGGGGCGCCTCGACGGGTGCCGGCGCGGTGCCGGCGTCCGGCTGAGCCGGATCTGGGCGCACCACCACCGGCCGGTCAGGACGGCGCTGCGCGAAGACGAACCAGATCAGGCCGCCCACCGTGCCGATGATCGCGATGTACATATTGAGCCGCAGGCCGAAGAAGTGCTCGGACGAGTCGATCCGCACCGATTCCTCGAAGATGCGGAACGCGGAGTAGCCGGCCACGTAGAGCGCGAACAGTCCCCAGGGCTTGATCTTGGCGTGGTGGCCGAGCCAGACCAGGAAGGCGGCCAGTGCCAGGTCCCAGATGAGCTCGTAGAGGAACGTCGGCTGGAACGTCGCGAAGTGCAGGTCTTGCGGCGGGATGCCGCCCGAGACGCGGTAGGGGTAAGGAATCTCGAGGCCCCAGGGCAGCGTGGTCGGCCCGCCGAAGAGCTCCTTGTTGAAGTAGTTGCCGATCCGCCCGACCGCCTGGGCGACGAGCAACGCCGGCGCGATCGCGTTGGCGAACGGGCCGACCGAGATGCCCAGCCGCCGCAGCCGCCAGGCGCCTACTATGGCCGCGAGCGCGACGCCGCCCCAGATGCCGAGGCCGCCGGTCCATACGGCGAACACCCCGTACCACACGTGCGGGATGTCGTTAGGCGTGGTGATGTCGAAGTAGATCCGGCCGCCGATGATCCCGGCGGGCACCACCCACAGCGCGAGGTCGTTCACGACGTCGGGGTCCCCGCCGAGCGCACGCCACCGCCGCCTCGTGATCAAGATCGCCAGCGTGATCCCGATGATGTAGCCGAGCGCGTAGAAGTGAATGTCCAGCGGGCCGATGTGGAAGCTGTCGATCGGCGGGCTGGGTAGGTACGCCGGCAGGGCGGTGAGCTGCACCATGTAGCCGAGCATACCGGCCACGTAATGCGACGGTAATCGCGCTCGTCACGGTCCGGTTGCGGAACCGCCAGCGCTGGTGACGTCGCCCGCCGGGTGCGGGGCCAGCACGGCCGGCGGCGCCGCCGGGCTGGTGCTGGCTGACTTGTCCGGCTGGCCGGCCAGCCGGTAGACGTCGGACCCGTTGACGGTCTCCTTCTCCATCAGCAGGCCGACCAGCGCGTCCAGCTCAGGCCGGTGGGTCTTGAGCAGCTCAACCGCGCGGTCCTCCGCCTCCCTGAGCAGCTTGGACACCTCGCGGTCGATCTCGGCCTGGGTCGCCTCCGCGTACGGCCGGCTCGACATGCCTGGGCCGCCGCCGCCAAGAAACACAGAACCTCCTTCGGGGTATCCCACCGGGCCGAGCACCGTCGACATGCCGAACTCCCTGACCATCTTGGTCGCCAGGTCGGTCGCGCCGGCCAGGTCGTTGCCCGCGCCGGTGGATCCCTGGCCGAGGACGACGAGCTCGGCGGCGCGGCCGCCGAGCCGCACGGCTAGCGAGTCGTGCAGGTAGTCCTCGGTGTACATGTGCCGTTCCACCAGCGGAAGCTGCTCCGTGACGCCGAGCGTCTGGCCGGCCGGCAGGATCGTCACCTTGGCCACCGGGTCGGCGTACTCGGACAGCGCGGCCACCATCGCGTGCCCGGACTCGTGTACCGCCACCGCGTGCTTCTCCTCGGGCAGCAGCACGTTGGACCCTTCCCTGCGGCCCAGGATGATCCGGTCCCGCGCGGAGAAGAAGTCGTCGGCCGTCACGACGTCCCGGCCCTCCCTGACCGCGACGATAGCCGCCTCGTTCGCCAGGTTCGCCAGGTCCGCGCCGGAGAACCCCGGCGTGGCCCTGGCCACCGCGCCGAGATCCACGTCGGGCGCCAGCTTCTTCCCGCGCACGTGCACCCGTAGGATCGCTTCCCGCTCGCTGACGTTAGGCAGCGGGATCGTCACTTGCCGGTCGAACCGCCCGGGGCGCAGCAGCGCCGGGTCCAGCACCTCGGGCCGGTTGGTCGCGCCCAGCACCACGATGCCCGACACCGGGTCGAAGCCGTCCATCTCCGCCAGCAGCTGGTTGAGCGTCTGCTCCCGCTCGTCGTTGGACACGGCCGCGCCCGCTCCGGCCCGGCGCTGACCGATCGCGTCTATCTCGTCGATGAAGATGATCGCGGGCGCCCGCTTGCGGGCCTCGGAGAACAGGTCGCGCACCCGCGACGCACCCACCCCGACGAACAGCTCCACGAAGCTAGATCCGGTCACCGAGAAGAACGGCACTTGCGCCTCGCCGGCGACGGCCCTGGCGAGCAGCGTCTTGCCGGTGCCTGGCGGGCCGATCATCAGCACGCCGCGGGGCACGACAGCGCCGGCCCGCGAGTACTTCTCCGGGTGGCGCAGGAAGTCGACGACCTCGCTGATCTCCGACTTGGCGCCCTCGTAGCCGGCCACGTCGGCGAACGTGGTGGACGGCTGCTCCTCGTCGAACACCTTGGCCTTGGACCGGCCGATACCGAGGATGCCCTGCTGCAGGCCGCCGGCGCCACGAGACAGCCGTCGCCAGAACCAGAAGAACAGCAGGAACGGCGCCAGGATGAGGATCCAGCTAAGCAGCTCGTTGCCGAACCCCGACGACGGCGGGGTCGACGAGACCTCCACGCCGGCCGTGTTGAGCTGGGTAAGCAGCGTCTGGCCGGCCTGTGGCGGGAGGACCACCGTGTAATTCGTCTTGTCGGTCAGTGTCCCGGTACTCGTGCCGCCGTTCTGCGGGATGACCACCGTCTTGACCTTGTGCGCGTTCACGTCGGTCAGGAACTGGGAGTAGCTGAGGCTAGTCGGCGAAGGGGTGTGCACAGCAGGCAGGAGTATCCACGCGAAGAGCGCGACGACGATGCCGATCGGCAGCAGCCAGTGCCGCCAGGCCGGCGGCGGTGGCGGCGCGTTCCCTCCTGGCTTCGGCTTGTCGCCTGGCGGCGGAGGTGTCGCTTGCTTGCTCATCAGGACCTGACCTTTCCGCCAGGCGAACGACCTTGTAGCGCAGCCTAACGCTTACCTCAACGCGCCGGGATGAGGGCCTCTTCCTAGGTCTTGCTCTCCCTCAGCGAACTCTGACCTAGCCGCCAACGCCAGGGACGCCAGAGTTGCGGCTCACTTCGAGCAACGCCGCCGCGCCGCGGACCACGCAGCGCAGCGGGTCCTCGGCCACGGTCACGCCGATTTCCGCCATCGCCTCGACACGTTCCGGCAGGCCGGGCAGCAGCGCGCCGCCGCCCGCCAGCCGTATCTTGCCGCGCACTACGTCCTCGGCGATGCCGGACGGGATGTCGGAGAGCACCTCCTGCACCGCCCTGGCGATCGTGGCGACAACCGGCTCGAGCGCCGCCGCCACCATTTCTCCGGAGACCCGCTCCACGCGCGGCGTGCGGCGGGCGGCGTCGATGCCGACCGTCTCCGCCCAGCCTTCGGGCCCGCCGGTCAGGCCGAGGGTCGTCTTCAGCTGGCGCGCCGCCCGCGAGCTGAGGATCAGGCCAAGCTCGCTCCGCGCCGCGTTCACGATGGCGTCGTCCATCGCGTTGCCCGCCATCCGCAGGCTTTCCGCGCGCACCACGCGCCAGCCGGCGACGGCGGCGACCTCGGTCGTCCCGCCGCCGATATCGACGATGAACCCGCCCGCGCCGGCCGCGAGGTCGAGGCCCGCCC
>NZ_JBARCR010001268.1:0-5450 GCF_049794275.1 Trebonia sp. | reverse complement strand
ACCATCTGACTCTCCCTGTTCGAAATGAATAAAAGCATCATCCCGAACGGACGCGGGGTGACTCTCACACCCCGGTCAAGTTCTCGCCCTACAGAGGCTGAAGGGGCCAGAGTCTACGGCGGCCGGGTCTGGCAAGACCTCAGCCGCGGCGCTGAGCATGATCACGAAAGAAAAATCTCCTATGCGCGTACTTTTCTTTCGTGATCATGAAATCAGCGGCCTCAGGCGAAGGCGCTGACCTGGTCGTCAACCGGGGCGCCGGTGAGCCGGTTGGCGAGCGTCGACATGACGTAGGTGCCGATGCCGAGGACGACCTCGAGCGCGTTGCGCTCGGTATAACCGTGGCCGAGGAAGGCGCGCAGGGCCGGCTCGCCGACGTCGCCCGCGGTGTCGAGCACCCGCAGGGTGAACTCCTTGAGCGCGTCCAGCCTCGGGTCGGCGAGCGGCTGAGCGCCGCGCAGCGCGGCGATCAGGCAGGCGTCCGCGCGCAGCGCGGTGAGCCGCGCGGTGTGCATCGCAACGCAGAGGTGACAGCCGTTCCTCGTGGCGATCGTCATGATGACGACCTCGCGCGCCACCGGGTCCAGCGTGGTCGAGTCGAATAGCCCGCTGAGCTTCTGGAAGCCGTCGAGCAGCTGCGGGGAGCTGGCCCACCGGGCGGTGGCGGCCGGCAGGTAGCCGAGGTGATTCGCGGTGGCGGTCATGACGCGCCGGGCAGCGGGCGGCGCGGATTCGATGGTGTGCTCGGTGAACATTGCGGTCCTCCGCTATCGTTAAAGACAACTCGGTTGTCTAAAATAGTAAACGAGGTTGTCGAATGACGTCAAGCGCCGCCGCCGGGTATGAGCTGCCGTTGCTGCTGTTCGGCGGGTTCCGGGCGATCATCGACGAACTGCACGGCGAGCTGGCCCGCAGGGGGCATCAGGACCTGCGCCCGGCGCACGGGTTCGCGATGCAGGCCATCGGGTTCCGCGGCGCGACGGCGAGCGAGGTCGGCAGGCGGCTGGGCATCTCCAAGCAGGCGGCGGGCAAGACGATCGAGCGCCTGGAGGCGCTCGGCTACGCGCAGCGGGCGGGCGACAGCGCCGACCGCCGCCGCAAGCTGACCAGGCTCACGCCGCGCGGCGTCGCCGCGCTGACGCTCTCAGCGGAGATATTCGGCGACATCAGGGACCGCTGGGCGCGCACCCTCGGCGACGACCGGGTCGCGGACCTGGAGGCCAGCCTGCGGACGATGGTGCCTGGCGAGACATTCCGGCTGGACGTGCCGGGCTGGTTCGGCGCGTCCTAGGCCCGGCCGGCTAAGCCCTGCCGCTAAGCGGGGACGATGCGCAGCGGCAGCTTCTCGTGGCCGTGCACCGCCATGTTCGTGGTCACCTCCGGCTCGCCGGCCAGCTCGATGGACCGCACGTGGCGGGCGAGCGCCGACAGCAGCGACACCCCTTCGAGGCGGGCGACCCGCGCGCCGACGCAGGCGTGCACGCCGAACCCCAGGCCGAGGTGCTTGTTGACCACGTCGCGGGTGATGTCGTAGGCGGCCGGGTTCTCCCAGCGCCGCGGGTCCCGGCCGCCGGGCATGTGCAGGAGCAGGATCTTCGCGTCCTCAGGCAGCTCGGTCCCGTCCACGTCGACGGTCCCGGTCGCGCGGCGCCTGGTGAACCTGGCCGGATTGTCGTACCTGATGCCCTCCTCGAAGGCCCGCACCGAGAACTCGTCGATGTCAGACCGCAGCAGCTGGTACTGATCGGGGAACTCCGCCAGCGCGCGCAGCGTGTTGCCCAGCGAGTAGATCGTGGTGTCGGACCCCGCCGAGTACAGGGTGCGGACGAGGATTTCGGCCTCTTCCTGGGTGACGGCGCCGGTGTCGGCGGCTTCGTACATGGCCATGCAGATGCCGCCGGGCTGGACCATGTCCCGCTTGCAGTTGACGGCGACCCACTCGAAGACCTCGAACGCCTCGTCCATCGACTGCTGGTAGATCTCGTTCTTCGGCCCGAACATGTTGAACTGCGCGTGCCCGAACCTGATCAGCATTTCCCTGTTGTTGTCCCCGAGGCCGATCGCGTCGGGGAACACCGTCAGCACGTACGCCTTCGCGAGGTCGGTGTGCCCGTCGATGATGCCGTCGGGCGCGTCGAGCAGGGACCGCACGATCTGGTCCGCCGCCTGCTCGAAGGCGTCCTGCATCCGGCGGAGCACGGCGGGGGACATGCCCTTGCTGATCACGGTCCTGACCCGCTGGTGGTCCGGCGGGTCGTCGGACAGCAGGATCATGGGCTGGCCGACCTCTTCGAACGCCGGCCTGGTGGAGCTGAACGCCTTCCAGTCCCGCATCATGAGCTCGATCTGGGCGTGCCGGCCTGTGGCCCACACGTCGTACTGCGGCGAATAGACGACCGGTCCCGCCTCGCGGATCATGCCGTCGTACTTCTGCGGATCCCTGATGACCTCTGGGCTGAACCAGTCGAAACCGGTGTCCACCGCCGAGTCGCTCGCGGGCATCGGCGCCTCCCGCCTCTGTTCGTCGACTTGCCCGGATCGTAAGACCCGCGTCACTCGGCGGTCAATATACGATGTCGCTAGCCTGTGGCCGGCACCAAAGTTACGATCTGCGCATGAGGGTGACCGTTGATACAGGCCTGTGCGAGGCCAACGCCGTCTGCGCCGGCCTGGTTCCCGAGGTCTTCTACGTGGACGACGAGGACGAGCTGCACATCCTGACGAGCGAGGTCCCGCCGGAGCTCGCCGACCGCGTCAGGGAAGCGGTCATGTCCTGTCCGAAGACGGCTCTCCTCCTCGAGGAATAGTCGTGGAGGCTACCGGCAGGCCGCGCATCGACGCCAGCGTGGCGCACAGCGCCCGGGTGCACGATTACTGGCTCGGCGGCAAGGACAACTTCGCCGTCGACCGGGCCGCGGGCGACGCGGTGCAGGCCGCCTACCCGGGGATCGTGCAGTCCGTGCGGGCCAACAGGGCGTTCCTGGCTCGCGTCGTGCGGTTCCTGACCGAGGAGGCCGGGATAACCCAGTTCCTCGACATCGGCACCGGCATCCCCGCCGCGAACAATACGCACGAGGTGGCGCAGTCCGTGGCGCCCGGCGCCCGCGTCGTCTACGTGGACTACGACCCGGTCGTCCTTCAGCACGCCCGCGCGCTGCTCACCAGCGGCCCGCGGGGAACAGTCGATTACATCGACGCGGACCTGCGCGACACGGAAAAGATCGTGCGGGAGGCGGCGCGGACGCTGGACTTCGGCCAGCCGGTGGCGATCATGCTGATTGCCGTCATGCACCTGATCGTGGACGCCGACGATCCCTACGGGATCGTCGGCCAGCTGAAGGACGCGATGCTTCCTGGCAGCTACCTCGCCCTGTCCCAGGTGGCGTCGGACATCGAGCCCGAGCGGATGGCCGAAGCGGCCCGGCAGTACAACCAGCGGGCACGCGAGACGCAGCGGCACCGCACGCACGCCGAGGTGGCCAGGTTCTTCGACGGCCTTGAGCTGCTCGAGCCAGGCGTGGTGGTGGTGCCGCAATGGCGCCCCCAGTCCACGGCAGAGGCCGAAGCGCATTCCGGGATGTGGGGCGGCGTAGGCCGCCGCGCGTGAGAGCAAGGGCGGCTGGGTAGTGGACGTCTCCTTCGGTACCGTCTGGGAGGCGTTCGCCCGCGAGCTGCCGGACGCCACCGCGATCTCAGACCCTGGCCGGGACTACAGCTACGCGGAATTCGAGGAGCGGTCCGCGCGGCTGGCCGCCGCGCTGGCGGACGCCGGCGTCGGTCCCGGGGACAAGGTCGCGTGCTACCTGTACAACGGGGCCGCCTACCTGGAGACGGTGTTCGCCGCCTTCAAGCTCGGCGCGGTGCCGGTCAACGTCAACTACCGGTACACCAGCGAGGAGCTGTTCGCGCTGCTGGCCGACGCCGACGCCGCGGCCATGGTGTTCAGCGCCGAGCTGGCCGGGAACATCGCGGACGTCGCGGCCAGGCTCCCGTCGCTGCGCCTGCTCGTCAGGGCGGGCGCGGGTGCCGCTGTGCCGGATATCGCTGTGCCGGATGCCGTTGAGCTCGGAGAGCTGCTCGCCGCGCACGCGCCGCGCCCGGCGCGGCCGCGGCCGGGGTCCGATGAGCTCTTCATGTACACCGGCGGCACGACGGGCAAGCCGAAGGGAGTGATCTGGCGGCTGTCGGACCTGATGCACTCCATGGAGGTGTCGGTCTTCCAGCGGCTCGGGGTGACCGCACTGCCCGGCACGCTCGACGAGGCGGTGCGGGTCGCGGCCGCCGCCAGGTCCGCGGGCAGGTCGCCGGTCCTGATGCCGGCCGTCCCGCTGATGCACGCGACTGGGCTGTTCAACTCGATGGGCGCCCTGCTGGCAGGCGGCCGGGTGGTCACCGCCCGCCCCGGCCGGCTGGACCCGCGGCACGTCTGGGAGACCGTCGCCGCCCAGCGGGTGCGCACGCTCGTGGTGGCCGGCAACGCGGTGTGCCAGCCGCTCGTCGACGAGCTCGCCGCCGCCGAGCGGGCCGGGCGGCCGCACGACCTCAGCTCACTGGACTCCGTGGTCAGCTCGGGCACCGTGCTGAGCGACCGGCTGAAGCGCGCCCTGCACGAGCGAGCCAGCGTCACGATCACCGACGCGATCGCCTCGAGCGAAGGGGGCCCGTTCGCGTACGCGGTCACCTCGTCCGTCGACGACCTGCCGGCCAGGTTCTTCCCTGCCGCTCCCACGAAGGTGCTGGCCGGCGACAGGCCGGTGGCGCCCGGCAGCGGGCAGGTCGGCGTGCTCGCCTTCGGCGGCCCGATACCGCTCGGGTACTACAAGGACACCGCCAAGACCACGGCCACGTTCCGCATTGTCGATGGGGTCCGCTACACCATGCCAGGCGACCTGGCGATGGTCGAGCAGGACGGCGCCATCCGGTTTCTCGGCCGCGGCGCCGGCGTCATCAACACCGGCGGCGAGAAGGTCCACCCGCAGGAAGTCGAGGACGTGCTGCTCGCCCAGCCCGGCGTGACGGACGCCTCCGTGGTCGGCGTCCCCGACGAGACGTGGGGCGAGCGCGTGATGGCCGTGGTGGCGACCGGAAGCACCGCGCTGACCGCGGCGGAGCTGCGCGACGCGGTGCGGAGCCGGCTGGCCGGGTACAAGGTGCCGCGCGGCATCGTGCTGCTGCCCAGCCTGCCGCGGACGCCCGCGGGCAAGCTCGAGCTCGCCGAGGTGCGGCGCATCCTGGCGGCCGAGGCGCCAGAGAGCTGACGAGCCAGGGCCGCTCAGGCCGGCTCGGTGGCCGACGACAGCAGGCCGGTCTCCGCTGGCGTCAGCTCCAGCTTGACTGCGGGCAGGATCTCCGCCAGCTGCCCGGTCGACCGCGCGCTCGCGATCGGCGCGACGACGTGCGGCCGGGTCAGCAGCCAGGCGATCGCGACCGCCGCCGGCGTGGTCCGGCGC
>NZ_JBARCR010001267.1:0-3209 GCF_049794275.1 Trebonia sp. | reverse complement strand
GCACCGCCGTCGCCATGGCCGTAGGCCAGCGCTGCGCAGGCCAGTTCGGGCGCCAGCCGCGCACGCAGATAGTCGGGCAGCGCCTGGTGCAAGTGGGCGGGGAAGTCGTCGAGCACGCCCGCTGAGGCGAGCAGGCCGAGCACCCGGTTGACCGCCTCGGGCGCGATGCCATACTCGGCGGCGGTACGCTCCACCTCGGCGGTGTCCCGTGACCCGTCGAGCAGCGACACGATCGCGGCGGCCTTGCCAAGCCCGGTCAGCGCCGCCGCCCGTCGCGGGTCGACGCCGATCTGTAGCGTGCGCCGGTCCCGCCAGAGCGGCCGCAGCCCGGCTTTCAGCGCTGGTCTCATGCCGTCAGCGTGACACCGCCCACCGACATTCGAGCCCGTTCTAGACCCGTTACAGCAGATAAATCTGAAATGCCGGATTTAGCCTCCAGCGTGCGGCCCCAGCTCGCCGCGCCCCCAGGAGGCTAAATTTTCATGATCACGAAAGAAAAATCTCCTATGCGCGTACTTTTCTTTCGTGATCATGAAACCAGGGCAGGTCAGAAGGCGCGGGCGGTTACCAGGGTGACAGGCGTGGCGGCTGGGCCGCGATGGCTGGTCCGCACGCCGCACTTTCATGATTGCGAAGACTTGTGGTCGCCCTGGCGACCAACAACCTTCGTGATCATGGGGAAGAGATCAGGTCAGGCTCCGCCTTGGTCGTCCCGGCCGTCTTCCGGAGCGGGGGTGTCTTCGTTCTCGGGGGCGGCGTCTTCCGCTTCCTCTGGGGCGCGCTCTTCCAGGTCGGAGATGTCCAGGTCGGTCGAGCCACGGACGAAGGCGTCCGGGTCCTCCAGGTCCTCTGCCGTCGGCAGCAGGTCCGGGTGGGCCCACAGCGCGTCCCTGCCGTCCACGCCGCGCGCGTCGGTCAGGCCGGCCCACAGGACCGCCGCCTCGCGCAGCATCCGGG
Organism: Trebonia sp.; assembly: GCF_049794275.1. NCBI lineage: Bacteria > Bacillati > Actinomycetota > Actinomycetes > Streptosporangiales > Treboniaceae > Trebonia > Trebonia sp. Next base: position 2,252 of record NZ_JBARCR010001267.1, on the reverse strand, counting down.
GGCGTAGTTCGAGGCCTACCAGAGTCGCGAACGTACGTTCTGACGGACCTCCGGTGGCACGACGGCGACGGATAGCCTCCGCGAGCGCCGCGCCATGCACGAGCCTCGATTCCGCGGCGGCCGAGACCACCGTCGCCACCCAGCCTTCCACCAGCGCGAGCGCGGTCTCCAGCCGGGCGAGCGCCGCCTTCTGCTGCGGGGTGTCCTCCGGCCGGAACAGCGTCTCGCCCGCCAGGGCCTCGCGCAGCGCCTCCGGGTTGTTGATGTCGATGTCCGGCATGGCCTCGCGGAGCTTGGCCATGTCCACCGTGATCCCGGCCGCGTACGCCTCGACCGCGCCGAACAGGTGCTGGCGCAGCCACGGCACGTGCCCGAACAGCCGGTGGTGCGCCGCCTCCCGCAGCGCGAGGAACAGCCGCACCTCCTCGATGCCCACCGAGAGCCCCTCGCCGAACGCGGCCACGCCAGAGGGCAGCAGCGCGGCGGTGCCCTCGGGGCCGAGCGGCAGGCCGACATCGGTAGAGCTGACCATCTCGCCGGCCAGCTCGCCGACCGCGGTGCCGGTCTGGCCGCCGATCATCGCCCCGCCGAGCTGCCGCAGCATGGGCGCGAGCCCGGACAGCCCGCCAAGGCCGGCCAGCGCCTGCTGCATCTCCTCAGGGACGTCCGCGCCGAGCTGCGAAGGGTCGACGTTCAGCATTGAGCTCATCGCGTCGACGCCCTTCGCCGCGATCGGCTCGCAGAGCGCGGACCAGACGGGGAAGGTGGCCTCCAGCCATTCCGACTTGCTCCAGGCCTCGATCTTCCTGACGCCGGAAGGGAACGTGGTCACGTCGTCCAGCCACAGGTCCGCCAGCCGGATCGCCTCGGTGACGGCGGCGCGCTCGTTGGCCAGCACGCTGGGGTCGCCCTTGGCCGCGATGGTGTGCCTGGCGAGGTTCTTCGCCAGCTCCCAGTTGACCGGGCCGCCGCTGTAGGAAAGCAGGTCTGCGAACTGGCGCAGCGCGTCTGCGAACTGGTTTGGTCCACCGCCAGGGCCGCCGGCGCCGGGGGCCCCGAAGCCGAACGGCCCCACCGGACCTGATGGCCCCTCGCCGCCGGGTGGCTGCGGGTCGTCGTCGCCGGGCCGCCCGGGCGGGCCGAAACCGAAGGGAGGACGATCAGCCATAGTGCGCCCCCTCAGCTGTCAGGTAGTCGGGCACGATAGAAATGTCATAGTCGTCACGCTATTCGGGAGCAGCCGATTTTGAGAAACGCCAGACGGCAGGTTCGCCACGAGCGCAGCGTTCGCCGTGAGCGTAGCACCGCGCCCGCGCCGCCGGTTGTGGCGGTCACCGGTGCGGCCCGCGGAGTCGGGCAGGCGCTGGCTGTCCAGCTCGCTGAATCACCGCTGATCGATCGCGTCGTCGCCATCGACGATCACCGGGGTGATGCCGCCCGGGTGACGTGGCGGGTCGCGGACGTCAGGGACCCGACGCTCGCGGCGCGCCTGGCGGGCGTCGACGTCGTGGTCCACGCGGACATGGACACCTCGGCGGTTACCGAGCCGCGGCAGCGGCGGGCGCTCAACGTGCGCGGTGCGCAGACCGTGCTGACGGCGGCCGCCGCCGAGCGCGTCGGGCGGGTCGTGCTCGTCACGAGCGCGATGGTGTACGGCGCGCGGCCGGACAACCCGGTGCCGCTGCCCGAGGACGCGCCGTTGCTCGCGGACGCGGACGGCAGCGTGGCCGGGGACCTGCTGGAGGTCGAGGAGATCGCCAGGCGTTCCCGGCGGGTGAACCCGGGCACGGCGGTGACCGTCGTCCGGCCGGCGGGTCTCGTGGGCGACGGGGTTGACACGCTGCTGACGAGGCATTTCGAGGCGCCCCGGCTGCTGGCGGTGCGCGGTTGCGCGCCGCGCTGGCAGTTCTGCCACGTGGATGACCTGGTGTCAGCCCTCGAGCTGGCCGCCGTCGGCGACGTGACCGGAGACTTCGCGGTGGGCTGTGACGGCTCGCTCGCCCAGGATGAGGTCGAGGAGCTGAGCGGGCTGAAGTCGATCGAGCTGCCCGCGCGGCTGACGTTCGGCACTGCGCAGCGGCTGCACCGTCTCGGCGTCACGCCCGCGCAGGCCGCTGAGCTGCGCTACATGGTGTACCCGTGGGTGGTGGACTGCGCGGCGCTGCGCGCGGCGGGATGGCGGCCGTCGTACGACAACGCGTCCGTCCTGACGGCGCTGCTCGCCGCCCGCGCCGGGCGCCACGCGGTAGCGG
>NZ_JBARCR010001266.1:0-3344 GCF_049794275.1 Trebonia sp. | reverse complement strand
GACACCGACCACGTTCGTGCGGCTAGTGTTACCGCGACCACCAGTGCTTCCGGCGGGGCTTCTCCGTGGTCACGGTCGCGGTCTGGGGCGGCGGGTCGCTGAGGTGGGTCAGCAGAGCCTGGCCGTTGGGGGAGCCGAGGCCCGTGGTCGCGTCCCAGCCGGGGCCTGCGCTGTAGGCACCGTTGTTGCCCTGGGTGATGTCGTTGAAGCCCTGAGCGGCGGCGCCCGCCGTCACGCCCCCGTAGATCAGCGGCTGGAGCAGGCCGAACTTCTTGCCCGTCGCTTGCGCGAGCCGGGCGATCAGGCCGGCCCAGAGCGGCGCCACCGCGCTCGTGCCGCCGATGGGCTGCTGCTTACCGTCGACGACGACCAGGTAGCCGGTCACCGGGTCGGCGTTGCCCGCCACGTCGGGGACCCCGCGGCCGGTGCTGGTGCCGCCCGCGATCGTGGGCACGCCCACGTTCGCCTGCCAGGACGGGAGGGGGAACACGTCGCTGACGCCGCCGCCGCCGGCGCCCTCGTTGTTCGCGAGCTCGTTCCAGACCACCTCAGAGGTGATCGTGTTGGTGCTCAGGTTGCCGATCAGCTGGGTGCCGCCGCAAGCGAGCACGTGCGGGCTCGACGCCGGGAAGTCGACGTGCACCCCGCTGGTGCTGTTCGGGTCGTCACTGCTGCCGTTGTCGCCTGCCGCGACCGTGACCGTCACGCCGAGCGCCGCCGCGTCCGCGAACACGCTGTCCATCGAGTTACGGCTCTGCTCGGACCACTGGTCTTCTGACTGGCCCCAGCTGATCGAGACCACGATCGGGGGTGGCGTGGTGTGCACCGCCTGGGCGATCGCGTTGATGAAGCCCTGGTCGGTGTTGGCCGCGAAGTAGACGAGCTGCGCCGCCTTCGGCGCGACCGCGCCGGCCACCTGGATGTCCAGCTCGACCTCGCCGTCCGAGGGCTGCCCAGGGGAGTTGGACCCGCCGTCGACGCCGACCGCGGTCACCGACGGGGTGGCGAGGCCGAGGCCGCGGAAGTACATGTCCAGGTCACTCTGGGTGTAGCCGCCGCCGAGCTCGATGATCGCGATGGTCTGCCCGGTCCCGTCGGTGCCCGCGGGGAAGTTGTACAGGCTGGCGACCTGCGGCGCGGTGAGCGGCACCGCCGTCGAGGCTGCCGGGGACGCCTCCGGCGTGACCGTCTCCGGCGTCACCGTCTCGGGGGTGACCGTCTCCGGGGTGACCGTCTCTGGCGTCACCGTCTCCGGGGTGACTGTCTCCGGGGTGACCGTCTCGGGGGTGACCGTCTCCGGGGTGACCGTCTCTGGCGTCACCGTCTCCGGGGTGACTGTCTCCGGGGTGACCGTCTCTGGCGTCACCGTCTCCGGGGTGACCGTCTCTGGCGTCACCGTCTCCGGGGTGACCGTCTCCGGCGTGACGGTCCGGCTGGCGGCGGCCGCGGTCAGCCGGCGGAACTGCGGGCGGGCCACTGGGCGGTCGTCGAGGCCCAGCACGGCGGTCACGATCCCGGCCAGTTGGGCGGGCACGGACAGGCTGCCGGACCGGTACCGGTGGGTCGCTTCCCCCGTGCCACCCGGCTGCGGGCTGGTGACGAGGGTCAGCGTCGTGCCGAACGCCGCGGACAGCGCGGCGATCGTCCCGCTCACCATCATGCGGCGCGACCCCTGGTGCGTGTCCGTCACGGTGAGCCCGAGTTCGGTCATGGTCGACGTGACAAGGGCGATGTCGTCTGTCTCGGCCCCGTACTGAGCGTCAAGTTCCTCGTGCGTCACGGTTTCCGGCCCGATGACTAGCGCGGCGGGCACTTGGGCACGTCGCCGCAGCACGAGCGTGACGGTGATCGTCTCGCTCTCGTTGAGCTGTCCGGCGGACTGGACGCCCGATAGCTGCGTCCGCTCGCTGCCGGGCAGCGCTACAAGGTCTGGCATAAGGTTCCTCCCCGTTGAGATGCATGGTCCTACGGGGATTGTGTCGCGTCCGGGGAGTCAGCACCTTACGTTCCGAAGCTATATTTTTTCCCGCTCTTTACCGAGAACGTGCTATCTGGTCCAGGTATCGCGCATTGCCCGCTCCCGTCCGCTACGCATGGTTACTTTTTTCATAAATTCATAATCGGACAGTAACCATGGGCAGGGCCATGCAGGCTTACCGGCGAACTAACCGGCAGACTTCAGCAACGAAACGATTTCAGAGCGCGACCGGGTTGAGGGATTCGAGCTTCGCCCGGACCTCGAACGCCTCCGGATGATGCAGGTCGGCCAGGATCGTCAGCGCCTCTGCCCAGACTTGGCGGGCCGCGCGGAGGTCACCGGTGGACACGTGGGTGTCGCCGAGGTGGGCGAGCGCCATCGCGAGGTTGAAGCGGCTGCCCATCTCCCGCTCGAGCGCGACGGCACGCAGGAAGCAGGCGGTCGCCTCGGCGTGGTCGCCGAGGCGCTGCCAGACGAAGCCCAGAGTGTCCCAGGTGCCGGCCTCGCCAGGGGAGTAGCCGATCGACTGGCACAGCTCGATCGCCTGCGTGCAGTGCGCGCGGGCCTGGCCAAGCTCCCCGAGGTGCGCGTTGTACCAGGCGGATCCGTTCAGCGCGCTGGCCCTGACGAGCTGCATGTACGGGTCGTCTTGCGCGGTCTCGGACAGCCGGAGCGCCTCCTTGACCACCGCGAGCGCCTCCGCGTGCCGCCCCTGGAACTCGAAGGCCTGCCCCATGATCAGGTCCGTGCGCGCCAGCCCGTGCGTGTCGCCGAGCCGGCGGAACAGCTCCTGCGCCTCCGCCAGGCAGCAGTGCGCCTGCGCGTAGTCGCCGAGCATCACCTCGAACGTGCCGAGCCCGCGCAGCGCGTGCGCCTGGCCGAACTGGTCGCCGCACCGCCGGGCGGCCTCCAGCGCGGTGCGGTGCATCCGCGTGCCGTCGTGCCAGTGCCCGCACACGTCGAAGAAGGTCCACAGCACCACGGTCAGCCGCCAGGCGTAGTCGTCGAATCCCTCCCTGGCGGCCAGGTCGATGATCTTGAGGAGCACCTGGTACTCGGCGCGCAGCCAGGCAAGCGCGAAGGGCTTGGCGGCGAACCCCTCCGGGGTCACGAGGGCGCGCGGCCTGCCGAGGTCGACGCGCTGCCGCCCGGGGTAGAGCACCACGTGCGCCCGGCGTGCGGTGTGCAGATAGTGGTCGAGCATGCGATGGATGGCCTCGCGCCGCTCGCGGCCCTCGCGCAGTGCCGCCTGCTCGGCGGCGTAGGCCCGTAGCAGGTCGTGGAACCCGTACCGGCCTGGCGCGCTCTCGATGATGAGGCTGGCCCTGGTCAGGTCGCGCAGCGCCGCGCGCGCCTCGGCGAGCGG
>NZ_JBARCR010001265.1:0-1525 GCF_049794275.1 Trebonia sp. | reverse complement strand
GCCGTGGCGTTCTCGATCAGTTCGGCGACGAGGTGGATCACGTCGTTGACCGCGTTCCCCGCAACCAGGTCTTGTGATTCGCTGACCACGTCCACCCGGACGTAGTCCTCGACCTCGGCCACCGATGCGCGCAGTACGTCGACCACGGGCACTGGATCGCGCCAGCCCCGGCCGGGCGTAGCGCCGGACAAGATGATCAGGCTCTCAGCATGCCTGCGCATACGCGTGGTGAGGTGGTCGAGGCGGAAGAGATCGGCCAACGCCTTGGCCTCACCGGTCCGCCGCTCCATCGAATCCAGCATTGCCAGCTGCCGGTGCAGCAGGGACTGACTGCGCAGGGAGATGTTCAGGAAGACCTGGTTGACCCCCTTGCGCATTCTCGCCTGGTCTACGGCGGCCCCGACGGCCGCCCTCTGCACCGCGGCGAACGACTCCGCGATCTGGGCTATCTCCTGGATCGTGCTGGTGTCCGGCGGCGGGGACTCCGCGAGCACGTCCACGTCGTCGCCCCGGCGGAGCTGTTCGACCACGCGGGGCAGTCGCTCCTGCGCCATGCCGCGCACGTTGTCGTCGAGCCGGGTAAGGTCGCGCGTGACCTTGCGGCCGAACCACACAAGCAGGAAGACCGAGACGACGACGGCAAGCAGCCCGGCGCCACCGGCGAGGATGGCCTCGGTGACCTGCCGGTCGGTGAGCGACGCGGTCATCGTCGTCAGAGTCGTGGCGGTCTTCAATTCCGCGTCTAGCATCGCGACCAGGTACGTCCCAGAGGACGACTGCCAGGCGCCTGCATTCACCGGGATGGGCCCGCTGCCGCCCAAGCTGGCCAATATCCGGTCTTCCATTGCCTGGTACTCGTGGTACGCGGGCGAGTTGGCGACGCTTAGGTACGGGGCGCGCAGGTCAGGAGTCAGGAAGACGAGGACATCGTTCATGAGCAGGCCACGGTTCGCGGCGCTGCTGGCGAACAGCTGACGGGCCGACGGGCTCATCTGGCCGCGGTCAGCCAGCGCCCCATCCACCAGAGTGGCCTCTCGCCTAGCCAGTTCGTACACGTATGCCGAGTCGACCGTGCCGATCGAGATCTCGGCCAGCGAGGAGGGCCTGTACTGGAGCGAGGATTTGAAGAAGCTGAACTCCGCATCCATTATGCCGCTGTAAGCCTGGAATGCGGCCGGCGGGCTCATCGCGCCGGAATCGATGGCCGCCCGGATCTTGCCGAGCTGTGCGAGCTGCGCGAACAGCGCGTTGATCGCAGGCCTGGAGTCGGCGAAGAGCGAGCCGCCCTGGAGCGCCGACCTGGCGGCCGGAATCGCCTCGTCCACGAGTCTCCTCGTGGTAAGCAGCGACGCCTCGGAGGATCTCCGGCCACTGATCAGCCAGAGGTAGGACGCTTCGCGTTCCGCTGGCAGCTCGATCGTCAGCGGCTCGATAGTGGTGGTGAGGGAAGTAACACTGGTGTTATAAGTGTGGTCGCTGATTGCGCCGCGGACCGTGATGCTCGCGGCGAAAGCCCAGAGTGCAA
>NZ_JBARCR010001264.1:0-1865 GCF_049794275.1 Trebonia sp. | reverse complement strand
CCCTGACCACCCTGACCACCCTGACCACCCTGACCACCCTGACCACCCTGGCCGCCGCTCGACGCGGCCAGCGCCGCCTTGCGCGGGTCGCCGCTCCTGCGCTTGCCCTTCTTCGACGACTTCGCGGCGGCCTTGGCCGCCCGCCGGGCGCCGGCGCCCATCATCGCCGGCATGCCGGGCATCGCGCCGCCGAGCATCTGGCGCATCTGCTTCTGGCCCTCGAAGAAGTTCGTGACGAGCTGGGATACCTCGCCGACCGTGGTGCCTGAGCCGTTGGCGATGCGCAGCCGCCGCGAGCCGTTGATGATCTTCGGGTTGCGCCGTTCGCCCGGGGTCATCGAGCGGACGATGGCCTCGGCGTGGTCCAGGTCCCTGTCGTTGACCTGCGAGAGCAGCTCTTTGTTCTTCGCGGCCCCTGGCATCATGCCGAGCAGGTTCTGGATCGGGCCGAGCTTGCGCAGCATGCCGAGCTGCTCGATGAAGTCCTCAAGGGTGAACGCTTCGCCGGACATCATCCGGTTGGCCATCGACGCGGCCTGATCGGCGTCGAACGCCTTCTCCGCCTGCTCGATCAGGCTGAGCACGTCACCCATGTCCAGGATGCGCGAGGCCATCCGGTCCGGGTGGAACATGTCGAAGTCGGCGAGCTTCTCGCCGGTCGACGCGAACATGATCGGCTTGCCGGTCAGCGCCGCGACCGATAGCGCCGCGCCGCCGCGGGCGTCACCGTCCAGCTTGGTCAGCACCACGCCGTCGTAGCCCACGCCGTCGAGGAAGGCCTGCGCGGTCGCCACCGCGTCCTGGCCGATCATCGCGTCGACGACGAACAGCACCTCGTCGGGCTCGACCGCGTCCCTGATCGCGGCGGCCTGCGCCATCATCTCCTGGTCGATGCCGAGGCGGCCCGCGGTGTCGATGATCACGATGTTGTGCAGCGTCCGGCGCGCCTCGTCGAGCGACTGCCGCGCCACGGCGACGGGATCGCCGACGCCGCTGCCCGGTTCCGGAGCGTACACGGGGACGCCCGCCTGCCGCCCGATCACCTGCAACTGGTCCACGGCGTTCGGCCGCTGCAGGTCCGCGGCCACGAGCAGCGGCGTGTTGCCCTGCTCCTTGAGCCACAGCGCGAGCTTGCCGGCCAGCGAGGTCTTACCTGAACCCTGCAGGCCCGCCAGCATGATCACGGTCGGCGGCACCTTGGCGAACCGCAGCCGCCTGGCCTCGCCGCCGAGGATCTCGACGAGCTCCTCGTGCACGATCTTGATGACCTGCTGCGCCGGGTTGAGCGCCTGCGACACCTCGGCGCCGCTGGCCCGTTCCTTCACCCGCGCGATGAACTGCCTGACCACGGGCAGCGCGACGTCCGCTTCGAGCAGGGCAATGCGAATCTCGCGCGCGGTCGCGTCGATGTCGGCGGGCGACAGCCGCCCCTTGCCGCGCAACTGGGAGAAGACCTGGGTCAACCGGTCGGAGAGCGTCTCAAACACGCTCCCAGGCTACCGGGCCCAGGGGGTTGGGGGGCCGGCGGACTCTAAGCCGCAAGAGTAAGGCGCGTACGTTCTGAATGGATAAATCGGAACTGAGCGCGGACAGTACCGCGGCGACCACGCGGCGCCGCGCGTCCGGATCGCTGAGCAAGCCGCTCGTGGAGTCGGTGACGTAAAACACGTCGACCGCCTCCGCGCCGAGCGTCTCCACCCGGGCGGCGCGCACGTTCAGGCCGCATTCGCCGAGCGCCCGGCCGATCCGCCACAGCAGGCCAGGTTCGTCGTGCGCCCGTACCTCGACCACGGTCGCGGTCTGCGAAGCGCCGTCGACGAGCGTCACCTTCGGCGGTGGCGCGGCGCTGCCGCGCGGCCGGGCCG
>NZ_JBARCR010001263.1:0-1619 GCF_049794275.1 Trebonia sp. | reverse complement strand
CGCCGCTGACCACCATCCGGCAGGACTTCGGCGCGCTCGGCGAGCGGGCGCTGCACCTGCTGATGAGCCAGATCACGGCGGGCGGCGAGGCACCGTCACCACCGCCGATCGTGCCCGAGCTCGTCGTACGGTCCAGTTCCACCGCGCCGCAACCTGCCGCTGCCCCGCCCCTCGCGGGCCGGGCCTGAAGCTCCATAGAATACCGATGTGAGCGTTAACAAATCTGGTCCGGGCGGCCAGGACTCCTGCGTGGTCGGCATCGATTTCGGCACCTTGTCCGGGCGCGCCCTGGTCGTCCGCGTCGCCGACGGCGCGGAGCTCGGCAGCGCGGTCTGCGAGTACCGGCACGGCGTGATGGACGCCGAGCTGGCGTCCACCGGCCGGCCGCTGCCCCCCGACTGGGCGCTGCAGGACCCGGCAGACTACCTGGACGTGCTGCGTACCGCGGTGCCCGCCGCGATCGACCTGGCCGGCGTCCGCGCCGGCCAGGTGATCGGCATCGGCACCGACTTCACCGCCTGCACCGTGCTGCCGGTGCTCGAAGACGGGACGCCGCTGTGCGAGTTCGCCGAGCTCGCCGCCCGCCCGCACGCCTATGCCAAGCTCTGGAAGCATCACGCCGCCCAGCCGCAGGCCGACCGGATCACCGAGGTGGCCCGCGACCGCGGTGAGCCGTGGCTGGCCAGATACGGCGGGAAGATCTCCTCCGAGTGGCAGTTCGCCAAGGCGCTCCAGCTGCTCGAGGAGGACCCGGACATCTACCGGCTCGCCAAGCGGTGGATCGAGGCCGCGGACTGGATCATCTGGCAGCTCACCGGCACCGAGACCAGGAACGCGTGCACCGCCGGGTATAAGGGCGTCTTCCAGGACGGGCACTACCCGTCCCGGGAGTACCTCGCCGCCCTGAACCCTGACTTCGCCCGTTTCGCCGACGAGAAGCTCGCGCACCCCGTGCTGCCGCTCGGCAGCCGCGCGGGCTCGCTGACCGCGCGGGCGGCGAGCTGGACAGGCCTGCCAGAGGGCATCGCCGTCGCGGTCGGCAACGTGGACGCGCACGTCACCCCGCCGGCCGCGAACGCCCTCGCACCAGGCCAGCTGACGGCGATCATGGGCACGTCCACCTGCCACGTGATGAACGGGAGCCACCTCAGCGAGGTGCCGGGCATGTGCGGCGCGGTGGACGGCGGCATCGTCGCCGGCTCATGGGGCTACGAGGCCGGGCAGACCGGGGTAGGCGACATCTTCGCCTGGTTCGCCGAGCACGCCGTGCCGCCGGAGTACCACGCGGAGGCGCGGCGCCGCGGCATCGGCCTGCACGAGCTGCTGTCGGAGCAGGCGGCCAGGCAGCAGCCGGGCGCGCACGGCCTGATCGCGCTGGACTGGCTGAACGGCAACCGCAGCGTCCTCGTCGACCACCACCTGTCCGGCGCCATCGCCGGCCTCACGCTCGCCACCCGCCCGCCCGACATCTACCGGGCGCTGCTGGAGTCGACGGCGTTCGGCACCCGGGTCATCATCGATGCGTTCGAGGCCGCTGGACAGCCGGTCAGCGAGCTGATCATCGCCGGCGGCCTGATGCGCAACGAGCTGCTCATGCAGATCTACGCCGACGTGACCAA
>NZ_JBARCR010001262.1:0-1778 GCF_049794275.1 Trebonia sp. | reverse complement strand
GTCCTGACCGTCGGCCAGGTGCCCAGGGCCAGCACGGCCAGGACGGCGACGCCGGCCCCGAGGGCCAGCGTGGCGGTGTCGAACGCGAAGCCGCTCGACAGCTCGGCGATTCGCGCCAGGCCCACCGGTGTCAGCGGCGACAGCAGGACGGCCAGTCCCGTCCCGATGACCGCGCCCGCCACCGCGACGAGCAGCGTCGCGATCATGCCCACGGCGGCGACCTGCCGCCAGGTCGCGCCCAGGGCGCGATAGGTGCTAAACGGCTCGGCGTCGGCCTCGGCCTGCCGGGAGAGCGCCTGCGCTAGCACCACCATCCCGGCCAGCGCGGTCAGCCCGGCCAGCAGCCACCAGCCCAGGACCTGAGGCCAGATCGACGTGCCGATCGAGCCGACCGCGGTGTCCGCGTCCGACACGGAGAACGCCCCGGCCGCGCGCGCCCCCGCCTCGAACCGGGGGAACGCCGCCGCCCCGCCGCGCAGCCGCACGAAGGAGAACGCGACGCCCGCGGTCCGCCCGGCGTGCAACCTGGCGAACGCCGTGGTGGTGTACACGGTGTAGGAGGGGGTGGCGGCGAAGGGGAATTCGGCCTCGGCGGCCTCGATGCCGACTACCCGCAACGTGACCGTCCCTCCGGCCGGCGTGACCGCGGCGCCGCTCAGGTACGCGCCCTGCTGCGCCGCCGAATACAGCGGCACCCGGATGACGGTGCCGACGCCGACGCCGATGTCCTGCTGCAGCCGGAACGACGCCAGCACCTCGTCGGGCGAGTTCTGGCTGGGCATCCGGCCAGCCACCAGCTTGACCATCCGGGGGAGGTCCGCCGGCGCCACCTCGGTCAGGTCGAAGTCCGTGGGGTTAATGGGCCGCGCGCACGAGCACGCCGGCGTCCCGGTCGCGAACTGGTGCATCAGCGTCACCGAGGCCACGCCGGGCAGTTTCGCCAGCCCCGGCATCGGCGCCGCGCTGATCACGAGCGCGTCGTAGCCGTGCGCCGCCACGAACTGGGGAAACGCCGTCGCGGTCCGATGACCCGCGCTCACTGCGGCAAGCGTGAGCCCGGACAGCAGCCCGGCGAGCAGGCACAGCGAGACCCAGCCGCGCCAGCGGCGCAGCCTGGCGCGGAGCAGCAAGCCGAGCGCGTCCACTTCTACCTCCCCAACGGCAGCGTGCCCGCCGCGCGCCCGTGGGCGCCAGGATGCCACCCGGCGAGAGAAATGTGGTGATAGCACCATGACCACGTCCGGCCGTACGGTTGGGCCATGCCTGCCACGACGGGATCCGTCACGACCGACTTCTGCGCGGCGATGCTGGACGCCGCGGCCAGCCCGCTGCCGCCGGAGGTGTCCCGCGCGGGCCGCCGTACGCTGCTCAACGTGCTCGGCACCGCAGCCTCGGCGGCCGGGTCGCCGGCCGTGACGGTCCTGCTCGCCGCCGCTGCGGAGCAGGGGAGCGCCGGCGACGTCCAGGTCCCCGGCCTGGCGCGCACGCTGGACCCGTACTGGGGCGCGCTGGTCACCGGCACCGCCGCGCACCTGGACGACTTCGACGACACGCACCTGGCGACGGTCATCCACCCCGGCGCGGCGGCGCTGGCGACGGTGCTGTCGCTGGCCCAGGAGACGGCGCCGTCCGGCGCGGCGTTCCTCGGCGCGTTCGCCGTCGGCTGCGAGGCGCAGCTGCGGATCGGCAACGCGATCTCGCCCGCGCATTACGACCACGGCTGGCACATCACCGGGACCTGCGGCGTGTTCGGCGCCGCGGTCGCCGCGTCGGCGCTG
>NZ_JBARCR010001261.1:0-1559 GCF_049794275.1 Trebonia sp. | reverse complement strand
CCCAGAGACCGAGCGCCGCAGGCGCCGTGGGACCCGGCGCCGCCGCCGGACGCCCCGCAATCTCCGGAAGGCTGGGTGGACCTGCGATGAGCGCTGTCACCGCGACGGCCGGGAGACGCCCCCTCCTGTTCTGGATCATGATCGGCCTGATCCTGCTGCTGGGACTGGGCGCGGCGGGCGGCGGCGCCGCAGGTGTGGTGGCGATGGCCACGAGGCACCCGAGCCAGGCGCAGATTTCCGCCGCGGGGCAGCGCGAGTTCGCGGTCCAGTGGCAGCGACTGAGCGCCGGGCGGATCTTCCCGTCCTCGGTCTCCTACCTGGACTCGTTCGGGGGACGGACCACGGCCACGCTGGTCGGCATCGCCCCGCAGGCGCCATGTGGCAGCACGGTGGACGCCGCGGCGGCGCCCGTCCTGGCGGCGTCCGGCTGTGTGACCGTGCTCCGCGCCACGTATACCGACGCCTCGCAGACCGCGGTGGCGACGATCGGGATCGCGGTGCTGCGCAGTCCGGGCGACGCGCTCAGAGCGCAGAGCACCTTTGTGGCGGGCGGCCACGGCGGCCTGCTGGCGCTCAGCTTCCCCGGCACCGTGGCGAGCTTGTTCACCGGCAGCGCCCGCGAGACTTACGCCGCGAAGACCACCGCCGGGCGCTACCTCTTCCTCTACGCCGCCGGCTACGCGGACGGCCGGCGCACCACCCCGCAGGTGAACTCCGACGGCGGTTACACCGGCGAGACCGTGACAACGGACCTGGGCAACGGCGTGGTGTCCCAGCTGAGCGCCGAGTTCCAGGCGCCCGCCAGACCCTGCGCGGACAAAAACGTGCGGTGTTAGCGCGGGCTCCGGCCGCGCCTCGCCGGACGCCGCGTTACAGCAGCTTGCGCAGCCGGAACAGGTCCTTCATGCTCGCGTCGATCTTCACCCGGCCCGCCACCCAGGCGCGGGCGATGTTCATCGGTGACTCGGCGAGCGACACCACCTCGTCGCTGTTCGCGGTCAGCCTGATGTCGGCGGGCGGCTCGTCAGGCCCGATCTCCCGCACCTGTTCGTCCCCTGAGCCCAGCCTGGTCCCGAACGTAACGCCGAGATCGGGAATCGTGACGCTCATCGTCTGGTTGCCGAAATACGCGTCCCGGTCGGCGGGGTTCAGCTCGGACAGCCTGCTCGCCAGCTTCTGCAGCGCTTCACGGCACTGTTCAGCCGAGTTCATGTGCGCCTCGTTCCTCAATGGGCGGTACCGTTCACGCGGAGGGTAGCGCATTCCGGGTAGCGCGCTGGTCTCCCTGAGCCGGAGGAAAATCAAAACATGGATCCCGAACGTACGCAGCCGACTCACGAAGGCACCGGTGACTCCCGGGTGGACGAGGCCATCGCCGGTCTCGCCGCCCTTGACGACCTGCCGCTCGACGACCGGCCCGCGGCGCTCGAGGCCGTGCACGACCGGCTCCGCGAGATCCTCGGCGAGCTCGGCACGCCGGGAGCGCCAGGCGCGCCGGGAGCGCCAGGCACGCCGGGCACCCCCGGCCGGCCCGGCGAGCAAGGGGAGCTGGACCGCCG
>NZ_JBARCR010001260.1:0-5181 GCF_049794275.1 Trebonia sp. | reverse complement strand
GGCTGGGAGGGCGTGTGGCGGCTCGCGGTGGCGGCCATGATCGTGCTGGCGCTGTGTCAGATGGCCGCCCTCTGCCGGAGCACGCCGGGCCAGGTGATGCGGCCCGGCGGGTTCGGGGAGTTCGCCGGGACTCCCGGCGGCGGGCGGCTGCTGCTGGCCGGCGGCCTGCTGCTGATCGGCGGCGCCCGGCTGACGTTCCTGCTGCTGTTCGCGGTCGGAGTACTCGGGCTGCTCGCCATTTTCATGGGCACGCCGCGCGAAGCGCGGCCGCGCGTTCTCGGGTACCGGGGCGACGGGCCGGCAGCGGTCTGGATCGGCCGGTTCGTGGACGGGCGGCTGCCGCCGCTGCCGGCGGTGATCGTCGGGCTGCTCGTGACCGGCATGCTCGCCGCGCTCGGCCTGCAGAGCCTGCCGGGCATTCTCGTGCTCACCCCGGTCGAGGCGATGCTGCTCGCGTCGCTCGCGACGTGGCACGCGCACTACGGCCCGCGGGACTGGATGGTGCCGCCGCTGCTGCAGGCCGGCGAGTACTGGTTCCTCGCGGCGCTCGGGTTCGCCAAGCATGTGCCGCCCACGGCCACGTTCGCCCTGCTCGCTGCCATCGCGCTGTACCATCTCGACCTGGCGTACCGGGCGCGCAATGAGCTGGTGCCCAGCCAGGATGGCCCGTTCGTCAGGGAGGAAGGCCAGCTGTCCTACTCCGACCGGGCCGGCTTCGGCTGGGACGGGCGCATGATCGTGTGCGGCCTCGCCGCGGTGGCGGGGATCGCGTCGGTGATCTACCCGCTGCTCGCGCTGTACCTGGTGGGCCTGATGGGCAGGGACTGGCTGGCCGGCTGGTCAGCTGGACATGCCGCCGTCGACGGCTAGCGTCGCGCCGGTCATGAACGAGCTGTCGTCGCTGGCCAGGTACAGCATGGCCCGCGCGATCTCCGTCGGGGCCGCGTGCCTGGCCAGGGGGATCATCTGATTGAAGATCGTGGTCGCCTTGTCCCTGTCGTCGCCTGTGGCCGCGACCTCGATGCGGTGCTGGAACTCGTTGTCCACCGGACCCGGGTGAATCGTGTTGACCCGGATGCCGCGGGGCGCGAGCTCGGCGGCGAGGGTGCGCATCAGCCCGACCTGGGCGTGCTTCGCGGTGGAGTAGCCGGCGATGTGCGGGGCGCCCATGAGGCCGACCACGCTCGAGGTGATGATCACGCTTGCCCCGGTGGCCAGGTGCGGGACGGCGTGCTTGCACAGCAGGAACGCGCCGCGCACGTGCACCGCGAGCGTCTGGTCGAACGCGTCCTCGGGGTATTCGGCGATGGGCGCGATCGCGCCGCTGATCCCGGCGTTGGCGATCACGACGTCGAGCCGCCCGAACCGGTCGAGCGCCGCGTCCACCGCGGCCTTTACCTGCCCGGAGTCGGTGGCGTCGGTCACCGCCCAGGCGGCATTGCCGCCAAGCTCCGCCGCGCCTGACTTCAGCTCAGGTTCGGCGATCCCGGCCAGGAAGACGCTGGCGCCTTCCGCGACGAACGCGCGCGCGGTCGCCATTCCGATGCTGCCCTCGCCGCCGGTGATGATGGCTGCCTTGCCGTCGAGTCTCCCCATGGCACAATGCTGGCAGAGGACCGCGGTCGGCGGCGCTTGAACAGGTAGGATCAGCTCATTATGGGGGTTCGCCTCGGTCCTGGATGGCAGTCACCGGCCGCCATACCGCGCCGCTGGCTCGCCGGGCTGTTCGCCGTTTCCGCGATCTTCGCTTCGCTTGTCGCCATCTTCAGCTCTGACCAGGTGCATCAGCTATGGGGCGCGATGGCGGCCTGCGGGTACGGGCTCGCCGTGGCGGCCGTGCTCGGCTGGCGCAAGCGCGGCGTCGACCTGGCCCTTGGCCTGTCGTTCTGCGGCGCCCTGGTGCTGCCGCTCGGCTGGATGGCGGCCAAGGCGCTCGAGCAGCCCGAGGTCGCGGTCGTGGCGCGGTCCGCGTGGACGCTGATCCACCAGGGCAGTCCTTACGCGGGCGCCGCGTCGCTTGCGACCACTCATAACCCGAACGCCTACAACCCGTACCTGCCGGTCATGACACTGTTCGGACTGCCGAGGGCGGTCATCGGCGGCGGCGCGCTCACCGACCCGCGGGTCTGGTTCGGCCTGGTCTTCATCCTCGTGTTCTGGCTGGCGCTGCGCGACGGCGGCGCGCGGCACCCGGGCCGGTGGGCGATCCTGATCGCGGCGAGCCCGGTCATCGCCTTCGAGCTGGCCGTCGGCGGGACCGACGTCCCGATGGTCGCCTTCCTCTGCCTCGGTTTCGCCCTGCTCTGGGGCGCCCAGGGCCAGGCGTGCCGTCCCGTGCTCGCGGGGCTCGCACTCGGCGTCGCCGCCGCGATGAAGGCGACCGCGTGGCCCGCGGTGGCGGTGGCGGTCGCGCTGCTGGCGGTCCGTGACGGTAAGCGGGCGGTCCGCGCGTTCATCCTCACGGTACTGGCCGTGATGCTCGTCTGCATCGGCCCGTTCCTCGCGCACCCCAGGTCGCTGGTGGACAACACGATCAAGTTCCCGCTCGGGCTGGCCAGCGTCACCTCGCAGGCGTCGAGCCCGCTGCCAGGCCATGTCATCGCGGACACCGGTGCCTTCGGGCACGCGGTTGTCGTCGCGGCGCTGGCGCTGGCTGGCCTCGCATTCGCCGCATCGCTGATCGTCAGGCCGCCGCGGTCCGTGCCGCGGGCAGTCGCGCTGCTCGCCGCGGCGATGACCGTCATGTTCGTGCTCGCTCCCTCGACACGGTTCGGCTACTTCATCTACCCGGCGACGCTGACGATCTGGCTGGCGGTCGTCGTGGCCGGCCGTCAACAGCAGGAGATACCGGTCACGCCAGGTCCTGATGCTCGGCCCGCCAGATCGAATACCAGCCTGCCCACCAGTCCCGCGGCTCGGCCAGCGGGATGATGTAGCGCACCGTCTGCGCGTAGTACTCGCGCTGCCTGGCCTGGCCCAGGTTGCGCAGCGTCTGCACGTTGCTCGCCCGGTCCGCAAGCTTCACGAGGACCGCGTCGTCCGGGGCGTGCCTGAGGCTCTCCAGGTAGGACTCTTTGGCTGCCTTGCGGTCGGCGCCGTCCGCCGGCTCCGGTTTCGTCACCCAGCGCACTATGTCCGCCACCCGGTCGCCGAACGCCAGCCGCACGTCGTCCACCGTGCACGGAGTGTCCTCCACCACATCGTGCAGGACGGCGGCGCACAGCACGCCCGGGTCGGTGACACCGGCGCCGCGCACCAGGACTTCGAGCGTCTCGAGGAGGTGCTCCAGGTACGGCGCACCCGTCGGGCGCCGCTGATCGCCGTGATAGCGGATCGCGAACTCCACGGCCTTCGCCACCGCGTCGCAGGTGCCCGCGGGCAGCAGGCGGCGCAACTCGGGTTCCGTCCGCGGCCAGGTGTGCCAGGTCGTGAAGAGCTCCACCTCGTCAGTGTGCGCTGGCGCCGCTAGCCCGCGAGGCGGAACGTCCGCTTCTGTGGCTGGCGGTCTACAGTTGGTGAGATGCGTCTTCGACTGCGTGGTCCCCGGGTGCCTGGTGCTGGGGTGACGAGTGAAGAGCCAGCCGGGACCGTTCAGGAAAATTCTGAAGAGAGTGGTGACGAGGCCGTCACCGGCGCACAGACGGCCACCAGGGTGCTGTCCGCGCCCGCTATTTTCGCGGCGCCGTTGGTGTCGGCTGCCGCCACCGTGCGGCGCCGGTCGCAGCGCGTGTGGTGGCTGCCGGGATGGGTGTTCGCGGCGGTCACCCAGTTCCCCGCGCTGCTCGCGGTCGCGTGGCTGGTGCCGGGGATCGGGACGCTGCTCGCCGGGCGGCTGCTCCCCCTGCCGATGCTGATCATCTTCGTGCCGCTGGCGCTGGCGCTGTGCTATTTCGCGATGCGCCAGGCACCGGTGCGGTGGAGAGAACCGGCAGTTGCGCAGGGATCCCCTGGGGCGGCGGACGGGGCGGTGCGGCGTCGGTCTGACGTGCCCGCGGTCGCGGTGATCGCCACGGTCGCCATCGCGACAGGCTTCGCGGTGTGGCAGGCCGTCTACCATTCCGGGCAGGTCATCGTGGTCAGCGATCCCGGCGTCTACCTGCAGTACGGGTACTGGATCGCGGTGCACGGGTCGGCGCGGATACCGGCGTCGGCGGCGGCGTTCGGGGCGGTTCCCGGGCTCAACTTCGGGTCGACGGGGTTCTTCACGGCCAACGGGACGATCACGCCCGCGTTCATGCCGGGGCTGCCGCTGGTGCTCGCGGGCGGCATGTGGCTCGCGGGGCTGCCGGGGGCGCTGCTGATGGCCCCGGTGATCGGAGGCTGCGCGGTACTGTCCTTCGCGGGCCTGGTGGGACGGCTTGTCGGGGCACGCTGGGCGCCCGCGGGCGCGCTCGTGCTCGCGGTGCTGCTGCCCGAGCAGTACGTGTCGCGGGCGCCGTTCGCCGAGCCGCTGGTCCAGGTGCTGCTGTTCGGCGGGCTGTGCCTGCTGGCCGACTCGTTCGCCGGCGGTCCAGGCTTCGGCGGGCGTGGGCGCGGCATGGCGCCCGCGATGCTCCTGGCCGGGCTTGGTGGCGTTGCGCTTGGGCTGACCGTCCTGGTCAGTATCGGCTCGCTGAGCATCCTGCTGCCCGCGTTCCCGGCGCTGGCGCTGATGTTCGTGCTGCGGCGGCCGCAGGCGGGACCGTTCGGCATTGGCCTGTTCGCCGGCGTGGCGTGCAGTCTGTACGCGGGTCTGGTGCTGGCCAGGCCGTACCTCTCGTCCATCTCGGCGGAACTGCATCTCTTCGGGCTGTCCGCGGGCGTGTTCGGGCTGGTGACCGCGCTGGTGGCGCCGCTGGCGTTTCCCGGCGTGCGACGGTGGGTGCGGCGCGTGTTCGTGGCGCGGCCGTGGGGCCGGCTGCCGTCACTCGGCTCTGTCGTGAAGTGGGCGGCCGTCGTGCTGCCGGTGCTGGTCGTGGCCGGGTTCGCTATCCGGCCCTACGTCCAGGTCACGCGCGGACAGACCGATCCTGCCGTGATCAGCTACGTCGCCGATCTGCAGCGGCTCGCGCACCTGCCGGTGGACGGGCGGCGGCAGTACTACGAGTCGAGCCTGGACTGGGTGTTCTGGTACCTGGGAATTCCCGCGGTGCTGCTCGCCGTCGCGGGCGCCGCGGCGCTCGGGTGGCGGTGGGCGAGCGC
>NZ_JBARCR010001259.1:0-2236 GCF_049794275.1 Trebonia sp. | reverse complement strand
TGCGGGTCCACCGCGTTCCCGCCAACGCGGACGCGGTGCGCGTGGCCGCCGCCTGGCGCGCCGCCGCGGCCCGGTCATGACGGCAGCGGCGAGGTCTGTCGTACTCGCGCTCGGCAGTAACCTCGGGGAGAGGCGCGACATCCTGCAAGGGGCTGTCGACGCCATCGCCGCGCTACCGGAGGTGCAGGTCATGGCGGTGTCGCCGGTCTACGAGACGGTGCCTGTCGGCGGTCCGCCGCAGCCGGACTACCTGAACGCCGTGCTGCTGGCGCGTACCGCGCTGCCGTCACGGGCGCTGCTCAGCCGGCTGCACGAGATCGAGGCCGCGTTCGACCGGGAGCGCTCGGTGCGCTGGGGTCCGCGCACACTGGACATCGACATCATCACCGTCGCCGGCGAGGTCAGCGCGGACCCGGACCTGACCCTGCCGCACCCCAGGGCGCACGAGCGCGCGTTCGTGCTCGCCCCGTGGCACGACGTGGACCAGGACGCGGAGCTCCGCGGCTACGGACCGGTCGCGGCCCTGCTAGCGGCGGCTGACCGCTCCGGCATCCGCAAGAACGGTACGGTGCGCGCGTGAAGCCGACCAGAGCGCGGAGCCTGCTGCTCACCGGCGCCCTCGCCACGGGGGTGACCTGGGCGCTGCTGACCGTCATCTACAGCAAGCTGCCACCGCTCACCTGGACAGGCATCCCCGCCCTGCTGCTCGCGGCGGCGGTAGAGGCGTGGACCGGCCGCGACCTGCGCGCGCGCATCATGGGCAACCCGGGCAGCAAGCCGGTTCCGCCGCTGTTCGCCGCCAGGATGGTGGTCCTCGCCAAGGCCAGCTCGCAGGTGGGCGCGCTGTTCGCCGGGGTCTCCGTCGGCTTCATCGGCTACCTCTCGGGCATGCTCGACGCGGCGACACCGCGCAGCGACTTGATCACGGCGAGCATCTCGTTCGGGTCCTGCCTGATCCTCATCGCCGCGGCCCTGTTCCTCGAGTACTGCTGCCGCGTCCCTGGCGACCCCCACGGGAACCGAGACGACGAACCCGCCCCGCCCCGCCAGTCCCCGTTCCACAACTAACCCCAGTCCACCCACCTCGGGAAGGTGGTCGATGGCCCATCGACCACCTTCTATGGGGGACGATGGGCCATCGACCGCGTTGGGCGCAATCACCTTGCGCACGAAATGGCCACTTGTGACCGATCACATAGCCCGGAAAGTGGTCATTTGGTGCGCAAAGTCAACAGGGGTGACTGGTGTGACCCGTGGTGGATTCCACGGGGACCGTCGCGTGAGTCAGCGAGGTTCCAGGCGGGAGCGGACGACCGGAACCCCTGGCCACCGCCCGACGGGAACGTGGTCGATGCCCCATCGACCACACTCTTTGGTAGACGATGTCACATCGACCACGTTCGGGCGGGGTGCGCGGACCGCGTTGGGCTGCGCGGGTGGCTATCCTTGTCAGCGCGATTCGCCAGCGAAGGGGGCTGTCCCGTACCTGTGGAGACTGGAACAAACGAGCATCCGGCGCGGCTGCGGGTCGGCGTCATCGGGCCCGGCCGGGCAGGCACGGCTCTCGCCCGGGCGCTCGCGCGCGCCGGGCACGTGATCACCGCGGCCTCGGCTGTGTCCGCGGCGTCCAAGCGGCGGGCGCACGAGAACTTCCCTGGCGCCGAACTCGGGGAACCCGCGCAGGTCATCGAGGACGCTGACCTCGTGCTGCTGACCGTGCCCGACGACGTGCTGCCCGGGCTGGTCGAGGGCCTGGCCAACACCGGGGCCCCGTTTCAGGGACGGCTGCTCGCGCACGCGAGCGGCGCGCACGGCATCCGGGTGCTCGACCCCGCCACCGCGGCCGGAGCGCTGCCGCTGGCGATCCACCCGGTCATGACGTTCACCGGGCGTGACGACGACGTGGACAGGATCAAGGGCGTTTCCTTCGGGGTGACGGCGCCCGAGCAGCTCAGGCCGGCCGCCGAGGCGCTGGTCATCGAGATGGGCGGCGAGCCGGTGTTCATCGCGGAGGAGAACAGGCACCTGTACCACGCCGCGCTCGCCTTCGCGGCGAACCACCTGGTCACCCTCGTGGCGGAGGCAGCCGACATGCTTGGCAAAGCCGGTGCCGACAACCCGGGCAGGATGCTCGGCCCGCTGCTCGGCGCCGCCCTGGACAACGCGCTGCGGTTCGGCGACGCCGGCCTCACCGGTCCCGTCGCGCGCGGCGACGACGGCACCGTGGCCGCCCACC
>NZ_JBARCR010001258.1:0-2050 GCF_049794275.1 Trebonia sp. | reverse complement strand
GAACAGGTGGTCCACCGGCTCGGCGCCGTGCCCGCCGGTGACGAGCGCGGCGGCCGCGCCCATGGCGACGAGCCGCTGCGCCAGCGCGGCCCGGTCTTCGGTGGCCATGCCGGTCAGCGCTTGCGCCTCCGGCAGGTTGGGCGTCACGACCGTCGCCAGCGGGAACAGCCGCTTGGTCAGCGTCTGGACCGCGTCCGGCTGCAACAGCCGGCTTCCTGAGCTGGCCACCATCACCGGGTCCACCACGAGCGGCAGGCCGCGCCCGGTCAGCTCGTCCGCTACCGCCTCGATGATGGCGGAGGAAAAGAGCATGCCGGTCTTTGCCGCGTCCGCGCCGAGATCATCGAGAACTGTCCTTATCTGATCCCGAACGATCCCGGGTGACTGCTCGGCGATAGCCGTCACTCCGCGCGTGTTCTGCGCCGTGAGGGCGACGATCGCGGACATGCCGTGCGCACCGCAGCGGGCGAAGGCCTTCAGGTCCGCCTGGATGCCCGCGCCGCCGCCGGAGTCCGACGAGGCGATCGTCAGCACCCTTGGGATCATGGGAGGACCTGGCCCGCCATGGGGCTGGAGGCGACCGCGTGCCAGCGGCGCGGGATGCGGCCCGCCTGGCTGGCGGCGCGGCCCGCCTCGACCGCCAGCCGTATCGCGACCGCCATCCGCTCCGGGTCAGCGGCCCTGGTGATCGCCGACGCGACGAGCACGGCCGCGCAGCCGAGCTCCATCGCGAGGGCCGCGTCGCTCGCGGTGCCGATCCCCGCGTCCAGGATCACCGGCACGCCGGCCCGTTCGACGATCATCGCGATGTTGTGCGGATTCCTGATGCCGAGCCCCGATCCGATCGGCGAGCCGAGCGGCATCACCGCGGCGCAGCCGGCCTCCTCAAGCCGCAGCGCGAGCACCGGGTCGTCGTTCGTGTACGGCAGCACGGTGAACCCGTCGGCGACGAGCTGCTGTGCCGCGTCGAGCAGCTCGACCGGGTCTGGCAGCAGCGTGGTGTCGTCGGCGATGACCTCCAGCTTCACCCAGTCGGTGCCAAGGGCCTCGCGGGCCAGCCGGGCGACGAGCAGGGCTTCCGCGGCGGTGTGGCAGCCGGCGGTGTTCGGCAGGACGTCGACGCCGGCCTGCCGGATCGCGCCGAGCAGGGAGCCGTCGCCCGCCGAGTTGACCCGGCGCATCGCGACCGTGGTGAGCTCGGCGCCGGAGGCGGCGAGCACCACGGCGAGCACGTCGAGGGACTGCACTCCCCCGGTGCCGACGATCAGCCGCGAGGTCAGCTCGCGGTCGGCGAGCTTCCAGCCTTCATTCATGTTCCTAACCTCCCTGGACCGCGGTCACGACTTCGACCTCGTCGCGGTCCGCGAGCGGCGTGTCCGCCCACGCGCGGCGAGGCAGCACGTCGCCGTTGACGGCGGCGGCGATGCCGGACGGGGCATCGGTTACCTGAGCGACGAGCTGTGCCACGGTGGTGCCCGCGGCGACCTCGCGGGGCTCGCCGTTGACGGTAACGGTCATCCGAGCCTGCCAGGGCCGAAGGGCGCCCACGCCGGGTCCTGGCCGGCGCCGGCCAAGATGGCGACCACGGCGTCGGCGGTCGCCGCGGACAGCAGGATGCCGTTGCGGAAGTGGCCGGTGGCGACGACCATGCCCTCGGCTACCCGGCCGACGATGGGGCCGTTGTCCTTGCTGCCCGGCCGCTGGCCGACGTTGATCTCGGCGAGGATGAGCTCGCTGATCGCCGGGAGCGCGATCACCGCGTCGCGGAGCAGGTCGTGCACGGCGCCTGCCGTGACGTCCCTGTCGTCGCGCTCCTCCTGGGTGGCGCCGACCACCACCTCGCCGTCCGCGCGGGGCACGATATAGAGGTCGCGGCCCTGGACGGTGGCGCGGATGGTGCGGGTGGCGACGCGCGGCAAGTGTTCCGGGTGCCTGAGGCGGAGCAGCTGGCCCTTGACCGGGCGGACCGCCTGGCGGATGGCCGCGGGGACGCCTTGGAGGTCGCGGGTGGCGACGCCGGCCGCGACCACGACGTCGCGGGCTGCTAGGC
>NZ_JBARCR010001257.1:0-2564 GCF_049794275.1 Trebonia sp. | reverse complement strand
ACCCGGACCCCGACCCGGACCCCGACCCGGACCCGGACCTCGGCTCGTAGCGCGGCCCGCCCGCGGACGGGCTGGGTTTGTCGTCCTGGTACCAGCCCTTCCAGTCCTCGTCACTCATCGGGCAGTCCTCCCAGCGAACTCGCTGCCAACGGCGGACGCTCTCTGCCGGAGCTCATCCCCCCACCAGACAACGGGCGGTACGGTGCGCACGGTTCGAATCCCCCATGAATACTGTCCGCGACAGATTTCGCCTGAGTGTACCTGCGTTACCCTGCTCGGCTGCTGATGTGCACGACTGGCGGGAGCCTTTTCCAGGATCCTGGAATTTTTATCCCGAACGGGCCCGTGGTTCCCCTGCCCGGCACCAGCTAGCCGTCGCCAGGGGCCAAGCCCAGATCCGAGACCGGCCCGAGATGGACGAGCTTGTCCGGGTTGACGACCGAACGGATCGCCTGCACGGTCCCGTCGGCGATGTCCAGCGTGAACACGCTGATCACCCGTCCGTCGGGGTCGAGCGCGAGCCCGCCGGGCTGGCCGTTCACCCACGCCGGCCGCAGCTCGGCATGGAGCTGGGCGCCGCGGCGGAACAGCCCGGCGATGAACCGGGCGACCCGGACCTGTCCGTACAGCGGCTCCTTGACCGCGAGCGCCTTCCCGCCGCCGTCTCCGACGAAGACCACGTCCGGTGCGAGCAGTTCGAGCAGCGCGTCCATTTCCCCGCCGGCCGCGGCCGCGAAGAACCGGCGCGCCAGCTCCTCGCCCTGGGCCCTGGACGACTCGAACCGCGGCCGCCGGTCGCCGATGTGCTGGCGGGCGCGGGCGAAGATCTGGCGGCAGTTCTGCTCGCTCTTGCCGACGATCCGCGCCACCTCGGCGTAGTCGTAGCCGAACACCTCGCGCAGCAGGAACACGGCGCGCTCCACCGGGGCCAGGCTCTCCAGCATCACCAGGAAGGCCATCGACAGCGAGTCGGCCAGCTCGGCGCGCTCCGCCGGGTCGGGGGCGGCCGCGGGCTGCGGCGGCCGGCCCTCCTCGGCCACCAGCGGCTCGGGCAGCCAGGTGCCCACGTACGCTTCCCGGCGCACCCGGGCCGACCGCAGGTGGTTGATCGCGTGCCGCGTGGTGGCGGTCGCCAGGTAGGCCTTCGGCGACTCCACCACGGTGCCCTCGCTCAGCCCCCTGGCCAGCCCGAGGAACGCTTCCTGCACGATGTCCTCCGCGTCGCTGACGCTGCCGGTCATCCGGTAGGCGATCGAGAACATCAGCGGCCGGAGCTCCTGGAAGGGCCCCTGGGTCGCAGGGGGCTGGGACCGCCCCTCAGGCTGCGTCCCCTCAGGCTGCGTCATTGTGCACCGCCCTCAGCGCGGGCGCGTTCCCGGTCCACGCGGGGAACCCGTCACGCCAGCTCGGGTAGCGCGGCGACCAGCCGAGCTCGCGCTTCGCCTTCGCGTTCGATGCCCCGCGCATCTCGGTCATCATGACCACGGCGGCCTCGCCGGCGAGCAGCCGTCCCAGCCAGGCGGGGACGCGCAGCGGCGGCTTCGCGCCGAGGCACCTGGCGAGGAACGGCAGCCACTCCGACACGGGCGCCGGATCGTCGTCCACGACGTTGTAGATGCCCGGCGCGCCCCGGGTCACCGCGGCCGCGGTCGCCGCCGCGGCGTCGTCCGCGTGCAGGAACGACCAGATGCCGGTGCCCCCGCCGATGACCGGCAGCATCCGTTTCCGCACCGGGGCGAGCATGATCTCCGACGCGCCGGGCCCGTAGAAGCCCCCGTAGCGCAGCACGACGCCGCCGGGAAACGCCGATACCGCCTCCTCGACGTGCCGGATCGCCCGCAGCGACTCCGTCATCGCGGCCGGCGGACGGGTGTCGAGCGGGTCGTCCTCGGTCTTGACCGGGCCGCCCGCGCGGGCGTACGGCCACGAGGTGTAGCTCTGCGCGATGAACCGCCCGGTCCCGGCCGCCCGCGCGGCCGCGAGCAGGTTGTCCGTGCCCGTGGTCCGCAGCTGGTTGGTGACCGCGAAGCCCTTGTCGAAGTTGCGGAAGTCCTTCAGCGCGCTCAGCGAGGTCATCTGGTGGATGATGACCTCTGGCCTGGCCTGCCCCACCGCCGTGAGCACCGCGTCGGCGTCGAGGCCGTCCACGATGACCGGGGTGGCGCCGAGCCGCTGGATCTCGGTTTCCCTGGCGGCCGATCGGGTGGTGCCGGTCACCTCATGGCCGGCCTCCGTCAGCATGGGGACGAGGCGCTGCCCGATGACACCGGCGGCGCCCGCGACGAACACTCGCATGATGGCTCCCTTCCCTGCCTTTATAGCCTTCGCCATCTCAGACAAGGCACCCCCGCCGCCTGTGACACTCCGGGCCCGGGCCGCGCCGCGGTCAGAGCTCGCTGATGACTTGGGCCAGCGTGGCGACGCCCTCGGCGATGGCGCGTTCGCTGACCGTCGCGTACCCGAAGATCAGGCCGCCGGGGCCCGGGTTCGAGATGCGGTACGGCCCCACCGCGTCGAGGCCGACGCCCGCCCGCCCGGCCGCGGCGACCACCGCGGCCTCGTCC
>NZ_JBARCR010001256.1:0-1505 GCF_049794275.1 Trebonia sp. | reverse complement strand
GCCGCGGCCTCCTCGGCCGGGTCGGCGCGCTTGCCAGGAAGCGCGAGCACGCAGATGGCGAGTACCGCCACGAGTTCGGCGATCAGGCTCATGTTACGGGCCAGGTCGTTCCTGGTGATCACCAGCTGGCCGCCGCCGGCCGGCAGCGTGAACCCTTGCGCCCAGCCGTTGACCGGAGCGGGCAGTGGCTTCAGCGCGGTACCGCCCAGCATGGCGGTCCACCCGCCGTACGGCTCGGCGAGCACGAGCGTGCCGCCCGCGGCCGGCGCGGTCACCGCGGTCATACCCACCGGCTGCGCAGCCAGCGGGGTGACGGTTCCGTCCTTGGCGACCACCCGGACCCTGGCCACCGGACCCGACACTTGCCACAGGTCGTACGCCGGCGCCTTGCTGACCGGCACCAGGCCGACCGACGCGTCGAGCCGCTGGGCCAGGCCCTGGTTGACCGGGCCAGGCAGCATCACCCACTTGATGCCGAAGTCGCCGAGCACGAGCCCGGGGTCGCCGGCGTCCCCGCCTAGCGGCGCGCCCAGGGCGGCCACCTGCCGGTCAAGCGCCGCGGCCGCGGCCGACGCGGCGGTCAGCTCCGGCTCCCCGAGGGTCGGGTCGCTCTGCCTGACAAGCGTGTAAGTGAGCGAAGCGCCAGCCGGGCGCAGCACGAGCGTCCGGTACTGGCCGCCGGAGGACGACGACGCGGACACGAAGGCAGGAAGCAGCGGGGTAGCGACGCTGCCAATCGGGCCGCGGACACCATCGGCCACCCAGTAGACGGCGACGAGCACAGGCGCGGACGCGGCCGCGGCGAGCGCGACGCCAGCGAGGAGCTTCCGCGCCCCGCCGACGGCGCCGGACCTGGGGGAAGCCGTCTCCGCGAGCCACTGCGCCGCTGGTGCCGCGGCGACCAGCAGGCCGAGCGCCGCGACCGCCATGGCCACGCCGGGCCAGCCCTTCGCAGGCAGCCCGCCTCCCGCGGGGGTGACGGTGATCCTGCTTACCGCTATCGCGGCGATCAGGCCGACGACCGCGACGCACCATCCGGCCACGGTCACCTCGCTGCGCCGATGCGGGAGCAGCGCGGCGGCCACGGCGAGCCCGAGCCCGATGGTGACCCAGACCGGCGGCAGCCCTGGTCCGCCGGGACTGAGCAGGAGCAGCGCGGACGGACCGAGGACAGGCGAAGTGAGTCCTGGCGACTGGACGCCCGCCTCGGTCAGGAACGCCGCGGGGGTGGTGAGCAGGTGCAGCGACCATGGAAACAAGATCAGGAAGGGCGTGACTACCACTATGGCGGCGTTGAGCCGGTCCACTGACGACAGCCCGCGCCTGACGGCGAGCACGAAGACGGCGCCAAGCACGCCGAGCGGCCACAGTAGCGGCGCGAACGCGGCGCCCAGCGCTATGAGCAGCCCGGTCGCCCACGCGGCACGGCGCGCCTGGCGCCGCGGGGCGGTCACCATCCTGGCCGCGCTCATCCCGATCAGCGGCAGCATCACGAAGGCGAACGC
>NZ_JBARCR010001255.1:0-7968 GCF_049794275.1 Trebonia sp. | reverse complement strand
GGCCAGCGTGGCCGCGGTGAACTTGGCGCCGCGTAGCCCGCGGTGCATCCGCTCGCCCTCTTCCCAGGCGAGCAGCACCTGCGCGGCCGAGCCCGCGGTCATCGGCAGCGCCGCGCCGACCGGCACCGTGTCGCGCAGGCCGCTGGCTCGCTCGGCGGCGGCGACGCACACGCGGACGTCGCCCTGCCTGCGGTACAGCTGCGCGCTCTCTCCGGTCAGGTCACGCAGCTGGACGAGCACCGGCTGGGCGAACGCGAGCAGCCTGTCTTCTCCGGCGGCCGAGGCCAGCTCGGCGATCCGCGGTCCGAGCACGAACCTGCCCTGCACGTCCCTGGCGAGCAGCCGGTGATGCTCGAGCGCGACGGCGATGCGGTGGGTCGTCGGCCGAGCCAGGCCGGTGGCGCTGACGAGTTGCGCGAGGGTGGCAGGACCGCTCTCCACGGCGGCGAGAACCCAAACGGCTTTGTCCAGCACGCCGACGCCACTAGTATTGTTCATGTGCTGATATTGCCGTCTCAAATCTTGAGACGCAACTTCAAGGGAACCTAGCCAGAGGAGATGGACCGCATGAGCAGCGCGCCTCGCACGCTCGCGGAGAAGATCTGGGATGCCCATGTGGTGCGCAGCCAGCAGGGTGAACCAGACCTGCTCTTCATCGACCTGCACCTCGTGCACGAGGTCACCAGCGCCCAGGCCTTCGACGGCCTGCGTGCCGCGGGCCGCAAGGTCAGGCGGCCCGACCTCACGATCGCGACCGAGGACCACAACGTCCCCACGAATCCCGGCATCGGCCCGGGAACGCCGATCGAGGGTCCGGGCAGTCCGGTGTCCGACCCGGTCTCCCGCATCCAGCTCGAGACGCTGCGCAGGAACGCCGACGAGTTCGGCGTCCTGCTGCATCCGATGGGGGACGCTGGCCAGGGCATCGTGCACGTCATCGGCCCGCAGCTCGGGCTGACCCAGCCGGGCCTGACGATCGTCTGCGGTGACTCGCACACGTCCACGCACGGCGCCTTCGGCGCGCTGGCGTTCGGCATCGGTACCAGCGAGGTCGAGCACGTGCTCGCCACCCAGACGCTGCCGCAGATCAAGCCGAAGACGATGGCGATCAACGTCGAGGGCGCGCTGCCCGACGGCGTCACCGCCAAGGACCTGATTCTCGCGATCATCGCGCAGATCGGCACCGGCGGCGGCCAGGGCTACATCGTCGAATACCGCGGCGAGGCGATCCGCTCGCTGTCGATGGAAGGCCGGCTGACGGTCTGCAACATGTCCATCGAGGCCGGAGCGCGGGCCGGCCTCATCGCCCCTGACGAGACCACGATCGCCTACCTCAAGGGCCGCCCGCACGCTCCGCAGGGCACCGACTGGGACGCGGCGGTCGAGTACTGGCGGAGCCTGCCGACCGACGAGGGCGCGGTCTTCGACCGCGAGGTCACCATCGACGCGACCACGCTGAGCCCGTACGTCACCTGGGGCACCAACCCCGGCCAGGCGCTCCCGCTCGGCGCGTCCGTGCCCGCGCCGGGTGAGACCAAGGACCCGAACGGCACCGAGCGGGCCCTCACCTACATGGGCCTGACGGCCGGCACGCCGCTGCGCGAGATCACGGTCGACACGGTCTTCGTGGGTTCCTGCACCAACGGCAGGATCGAGGACCTGCGCGCGGCCGCCGGCGTCATCAAGGGCCGCAAGGTAGCCGACGGCGTCCGCATGCTGGTCGTCCCCGGCTCGATGCAGGTCCGCGCGCAGGCCGAGTCCGAGGGGCTCAACGAGGTCTTCACGGCGGCCGGTGCCGAGTGGCGCAGCGCGGGCTGCTCGATGTGCCTGGGCATGAACCCCGACACCCTGAAGCCGGGGGAGCGCTCCGCCTCCACCTCCAACAGGAACTTCGAGGGCCGTCAGGGCAAGGGCGGCCGCACCCACCTGGTATCACCGGTCGTCGCCGCCGCGACCGCGGTCACCGGCCGCCTGACCGCCCCCGCAGACCTCTAAGGAGACCAGGATCATCATGGAACCGTTCGTCACGCACACCGGCAGGGCCATGCCGCTGCGCCGCACCAACGTGGACACCGACCAGATCATCCCCGCCGTCTACCTCAAGCGGGTCACCCGTGAGGGATTCGGCGACGGCCTGTTCGCCGCCTGGCGGGAAGACCCGTCGTTCGTGCTCAACCAGCCTCGCTACACGGGAGCGACGATCCTGGTGGCGGGGATCGACTTCGGCACCGGGTCGTCGCGGGAGCACGCTGTCTGGGCGCTGCTCGACTACGGCTTCCGGGTGGTGATCGCGCCGCGCTTCGGCGACATCTTCCGCACCAACGCCACGAAGGCGGGGCTGCTCCCCGTCGTCCTGCCGGAGAAGATCGTCGCGCTCATCCAGGACGCGGCCGAGGCTGAGCCGCCGGCCCAGGTCACCGTCGACCTCGATAAGCGCGAAGTCCGGGTGACCGGCGACGCCCTCGCCGAGGACCTGGTCGAGCCGTTCCAGATCGACGACTACACGCGCTGGCGGCTCATGGAGGGGCTTGACGACATCGGACTAACGCTGCGGCACGAGGACGCGATCGGCGCGTTCGAGGCGTCCCGCCCCGGCTGGCTGCCCGTCACGCTGTAGCCTGATTCGCTCACAATGCGGGTGATTTGCGCCCCCGCCGAACCCCTGATTAGGCCCGACACGCAGGCCAATGTTTGCCGAGGTTATTGTGTAGCAGAGCTAGATCGCCTAATTTCGGGCTGGTCAGGGGTTCGCGAAGCAGGCGTGCAGCCCGCCCGCGGCCTCCCAGTGGGGGAAGGCAGGAGTGAATATGAACAAGCGTGAGCTGATCGACGCCATCTCCGATCGCCTGGGGGACAAGAAGACCGCGACCGAGGCGCTGAACGCGGTCCTCGAGGCCATCCAGTCCGCCGTGGCGAGCGGCGACAAGGTCGCGATCACCGGGTTCGGCGTCTTCGAGAAGAGCGACCGCCCGGCCCGCACGGCGCGTAACCCGGCCACCGGCGCCCCGATCGACGTCGCCGCGTCCTCGGTGCCGAAGTTCCGGCCGGGCGCGGACTTCAAGGCCCTTGTCAACGACGGCACCAAGGCGGCCCCCGCGAAGCCGGCGGCGAGGGCGGGCTCCGCCAGGTCCGGCAAGAAGAAGTAGCGGCGGACTTAGCCCGGCGTAGCTCATCGCGGGCGGCGGTACTGGAGCGGAGTGGTCTCCCGTCCGCCGTCCGCCGTTCCTGGCGCTGTGCCCGCGTGCCGCCGCGCGCCGCCGTCCGCAGGCCCTGCGGCTAGCGCGCCCCCGCGGACTTGCGCAGCGCCGTCTGGATGATGCGGTCGATCAGCGCGGGCATCGGCAGGCCGCTCGCCGCCCACATCAGCGGGAAACCCGACGACGGGGTCATGCCCGGCATGGTGTTGATCTCGTTGATGAGGACTTCCCCGGCCGTGGTGTAGAAGAAGTCGACGCGCGCCAGCCCCTCACAGGAGATCGCGTCGAACGCCGCGCACGCGAGCTGGCGGATCCGTTCGGCCGCCGCGGCGGGGATCGGCGCGGGAATGTCCATCCTCGACTCCGCGCCCAGGTACTTGGCCTCGAAGTCGTAGAACGCCGAATGCGGATCGACCACGATCTGCCCGGGGACGCTCGCCTCCGGCGCCCCGCCGTCGATCCCTTCAAGCACGGCGCATTCCACCTCGGCGCCGTCGACGGCGGCCTCCACGAGTACCTTCCGGTCGTACCGCCTGGCGTCCTCGATCGCCGCCTCCAGGTCGTCCAGCCTGGTCACCCGGGAGGTCCCGATGCTGGATCCGCCGCGGGCGGGCTTGACGAACACCGGCCAGCCGAGTTCCGCGATCTCGTCGAGCACGCGCTTGCGCTCCGCCGCGGGGGCGTCAGGGCCCCAGTCCCGCTCGCGGACCACGACGTACCGCCCGATGGGCAGGCCGCGGGCGGTGAACAGCAGCTTCATGTACTCCTTGTCCATGCCCGCCGCGCTGGCGAGCACCCCCGCTCCCGCGTACCTGATGCCGGTCATCTCGAGCAGCCCCTGGATGGTGCCGTCTTCGCCGTAGGTACCGTGCAGCAGCGGCAGCACGACGTCGACGTCGCCGAGCCCGGCGGGGATCTCGGCCGGGCCGGTGATGACGAGCGCGCCGCTCCCCGACCCGGTCCGCGGTGTCACGGACACGCCAGGCGTGGCGACGGCATCGACCGACGGCAGTTCCCCTGATCCGAGCGCGAGCCGCGCGGGGTCGCCGGACGTCAGCACCCACCGTCCGTCGCGCGCGATGCCGACCGGCACGACCTCGTAACGGTCCCTGTCGATGGCCCCGAGGACCAGGCCGGCGCTGGCGCACGACACCGCGTGTTCCGCGCTGCGCCCGCCGAACACCACGGCGACCCTGATCTTGCGCTGCTCGCTCATGCGCTCACCTCCGCTGCCCAGTCAACCCCCAGATGGTAGTGCCTGACCGGCGTCTCGCGGGGGACCACGCCGTTTCGCCTGGCGCCAGCCCTGCACACCCATCCGCGACTCCGCCGCTCAGCAGACGCGGACCCGTTTTCGGCCGCGTCCCGCAGTTGGGCAGCCACGCCCGGCTCCGCGTGGCGCTAGCGGCCGAGGGCCTCCAGGGCCACGAAGGCGTCGCTGATCAGGTCCTCGGCGTCTTCAAGGCCGATGGAGAAGCGGACCGCGCCCGGGTCGATCCCGGCCGCGCTCAGCGCACGGTCGTCGAGCTGGCGGTGCGTGGTGGAGGCGACGTGGGAGGCCTTGGTGTGCGTCCCGCCGAGCGACGTGGCCGGAGCCGCCAGCCGCAGCCTGGTCACGAAGGCGAGCCCCGCGTCACGGCCGCCGTACGGCGTGATCGTCACGATCGCGCCGAACCTGACCCCCTCGGGCCCCGCGTCGAACTGCCGCCTGGCCAGCTCGTGCCCTGGGTGGGTGGGCAGCCCCGGGTAGTCCACGTACGCGACGGCCGGGTGCCTGGCCAGCGTCGCGGCGAACACCGACGCGGTGGCGCACTGGCGGCGCACCCGGACGGGGAGCGTCTCCAGGCCGCGGCGGAGCAGGAACGCGTCGTCGGGGGAGAGTGACCCGCCGGTGTCGATCCTGGTCGCGCGCAGCTGGCTGACGAGCTCGATCGGGCCGGTGACCACGCCGCCGGTGACGTCGGAGTGCCCGCCGATGTACTTGGTCGCCGAGTGCAGCACCAGGTCGGCGCCGTGCTCGAGCGGCCGGCAGATCACCGGCGGGGCCAGCGTGGAGTCGACGACGAGCAGTGCCCCCGTCTCGTGCGCGATGTCCGCCAGCCGCCCCAGGTCGGCGACCGCCGTCGTCGGGTTGGCGATCGCCTCGGTGTAGAGGATGCGGGTGGCGGGCCGCATCGCCGCCCGGACCGCGTCGAGGTCGGAGATGTTCACGAAGCTCGTCTCGACGCCGAACCGCGACAGCACGTTGCGCAGCAGGCTGTAGGTCCCGCCGTACAGCGCGGTGGACGCCACGACGTGCGCTCCTGCCCGCGCGAACGTCCAGAACACCCCCGAGATCGCCGCCATCCCCGACGCGAACGCCTGGGCGGCAGGCCAGCGCGACAGGTTCGCGCCCTCGAGGGCCGCGACCGCGCGCGCGAACGCGTCGACGGTCGGGTTGTCGATCCGGCTGTAGCTGTACCCGGGCACCTGGTCGTTCAGCACCGCCGCGTACTCCTCGGCACCGGAAAAGGCGAACGCCGCCGTCCGGTAGATGGGCGTGCCGAGCGGCCGCTGGGCGGATTCCGGCGGCGGCGGCAGGTGCACTGCCCTGGTGTTCTCGCCGAGCTGCCTTCTGGCTATCTCCACGCGTTTAGGCTCCGTACCACTCCGGTTTGGCTGACCGTGACGCTAGCACCGCGGCGGCTTCCATGACCGGCAGGTGGCCGCCGATCAACGCCGCGACGACCTCGGTGATCGGCATCTCCACGCCGTGCTTGCTGGCGAGCTCGAGCACCGGCTCGCAGGAGGTGATGCCCTCCACCGTCTGGCTGGTGACCGTCCGCGCCTGCGCCGCGGTCATGCCCTGCCCGAGGTGCTGGCCGAACGTCCTGTTCCGCGACAGCGGCGAGCTGCAGGTCGCGACCAGGTCGCCCATCCCGGCCAGTCCGGCCAACGTTCGCGGGTCCGCGCCCACGGCCTCGCCGAGCCTGGCGATCTCGGCCAGCCCGCGGGTGATCAGCGTGGCTTTCGTGTTGTCGCCGAGGCCGAGTCCGACCGCGACCCCGACCGCGATCGCGATGACGTTCTTCACCGCGCCGCCGAGCTCGCAGCCAGTCACGTCGGTATTAGAGTAGGCCCGGAAGTACCCGGTGTGGCAGGCGCGCTGCAGCAGCCGGGCGCCTGACTCGTCGGAGCAGGCGACCACGCTCGCCGCGATCTGGCGCTCGGCGATCTCCCTGGCTAGGTTGGGCCCGGAGACCACGGCGACCCGGGACTGTGGGACGCCGAGCACCTCCATGATCACTTCGCTCATCCGCTTGGAGCTGCCGACCTCGATCCCCTTCAGCAGGCTGACCTGGAGCGCGCCGGGCGGGATCAGCGGCGCCCACGACGCCAGGGACGCCCGCAGCGTCTGCGCGGGGACCGCGAAGACCACCAGGTCCGCGCCGTCGAGAGCCGCCGCGGGGTCGGTCGTCGCGGTCAGCGCGGCAGGCAGCGAGATCCCCGGCAGGTACCGGGGGTTCTCGTGGCCGGCGTTGATCGAGTCGGTGATGGCCGTGTCGCGCGCCCACAGCACCGCCGGCGTGCCGGCGTCCCAGAGGACCTGCGCGAACGTCGTGCCCCACGATCCGGCGCCGAGCACCGTAGCCTTCACGTGCTGTCAGCTCCGGCTTCGGTCGCCGGCGCCGCGGCGGAGCCGGTGGCGGTCCTGGAGTCGGCCGGGATCGTTCTGGATACTAGGGACGGATCGTAGAGGACAGCCGGCGGCTCTTCGTCTCGCAGCTTCGCGACCAGCGCCGTCACGTCCGCCATGATCGCGGCGGTGGCCGCGCGCAGTGCCTTCGCCGATGTCTGCTGGCCGGCCCACTGCGACAGGTCGACCGGCGGGCCAGCGATCGTGCGCACGGTCTTGCGCGGGAACAGTTTGGGCTTCTTACTGCCGTACGGAAGGATGTCGTAGGTGCCCCAGTGCGCCACGGGGATCACCGGCGCGCCGGTGGACAGGGCCAGCCTGGCCGCGCCGGTCTTGGACACCATCGGCCACAGGTTGGGGTCGCGCGTCGCGGTCGACTCCGGGTAGATGACCACGGCGGCGCCTTCCGCGAGCTTCTTCTCCGCGTCCTTGAGCACCAGGGCGGCGTCGGCCCGGCCGCGGTGCACAGGGAGCTGTCCCGCCTTGTGCAGGAACGGGCCGATGAATTTGATCTTGAAAGCCGAATCTTTGATCAGGAACGTCGGGTACCGTCCGGACACGTGGAGGAACAGCGAGTCGGTCCCCCAGTCCACGTAGGACAAGTGATTGGGGGCGATGATTACGGGCCCTTTCCTGGGAATGTTCTCCCGGCCGGCCCACTTGTTCCTGATCAGCAGTGTCAGCACTGGTCGCAGCACGATGACGGAGATCAGCCGCCACGTGGGCGAGTAAGACTTGCTCATCGGGGAGGCCTTCCCATGGTCCGGTTCCGCACGTCATGCACGTCATGCTCTACATTCTGCCGGTGGTCACCTGCATGACCGAAGATGCCCTGTTCACCTGGACAGTGGTGCTGCCTGTCAAGGTACTAGCCCGCGCCAAGTCCAGGCTCGCGCTCCTCGCCGGTGCACGCCGCGCGGACCTGGCTCTCGCCCTGGCGTCGGACACCGTTTCCGCGGTTGTCGCCTGTCCTGACGTCACGCGCGTGCTGGTCGTCACGTCCGACGCGAAGGCGGGCTCGCGGCTCGCGGCGCTCGGCGCGATCGTCGTGCCTGACGAGCCGGACGGCGGGCTCAACGCCGCGTTGCGCCACGG
>NZ_JBARCR010001254.1:0-6010 GCF_049794275.1 Trebonia sp. | reverse complement strand
CGTTCAACCTCGTTTACGAGGTTCGCCCGTAGGTATCAGCCACGATTCGTTCTGGGGGCGCGGCACCGCGTCCCCAGAACGCATTTGCCACGTCGAGCGGCGGATAAGATCCGCGCTCCTCCATTTTTAATCTATAGCGCACCGGGGGGCTTGCCGCAAGACCCGGGTCGTGCCGCATAATCGCAGGCCGGGGCAGAATGCAGGCAGACCTCAGATCGGAGCTGATTACGTGAATTCGCTGGCTGCCAGCGCGTTTGACCTTCCCGGCAATCTAGCAGCCAAGGCCGACCCGGCGCTGATCGCCGGTGACCAGCAGCACTTCGCGGCCATCGCGGAGACCCTCGAACAGTCGATCGCCGACCTGACCGCCCGCCTCGACGCCGAGCGGAAGTCGCCCGGCGGCATCGGCCAGGAGGCACTGGACCGGGACATGCAGATCCACCGGCTGACCTCCCGGCTGCGTGCCCTGCGTCGCTTCGGCCTGGACCTGTGCCTCGGACGCATCGTCAGGGCAGACAACCCCGAGCCGGTGTACATCGGACGGCTTGGCCTCACCGACCGGGCGGGCCGCCGGCTGCTGATCGACTGGCGTTCTCCGGCGGCCGAGCCGTTCTTCGGAGCGACCCACGCCAACCCGATGGGCCTGGCGAGCCGCCGCAGGTACCGCTGGACCCGCGGCCGGATCAGCGACTACTGGGACGAGGTGTTCACGCCGGACGGCCTTGAAGGGCACGCGGCCCTCGATGACCAGTCCGCCTTCATCGCCAGCCTGGGCGGCAGCCGGTCTGCCCGGATGCGGGATGTGCTCGGCACCATCCAGGCCGACCAGGACGCGATCATCCGCGCTGGCTCCCGTGGCGCTCTCGTCGTCGACGGTGGTCCGGGCACGGGGAAGACAGTCGTCGCCCTGCACCGCACCGCGTACCTCCTCTACTCCGATCCCCGCCTCGGCCACCGCCGGGGCGGCGTGCTGTTCGTCGGCCCGCACCAGCCCTACCTGGCCTACGTCTCCGATGTGCTGCCCAGCCTCGGCGAGGAGGGCGTGCAGACCTGCACCTTGCGTGACCTCGTCCCTGAGGGAGCCGCGGCAATGCCGGAGGCCGACCCGGACGTGGCCCGCCTGAAGTCGTCGGCGGACATGGTGATGGCGATGGAGGCAGCCGTCAGGTTCTACGAGCAGCCGCCCGCGAAGGGGATGACGGTCGAGACCGACTGGGGCAACATCTGGCTGAGCGCCGACGACTGGGCCGAGGCGTTCGAAGCACCGGAGTCCGGTACTCCGCACAACGACGGGCGCTATCAGGTCTGGGAGGAATTGCTCGGGACCCTGATGGACTCCCGCGGCGACGACGTCCCGGCTGACCTGTTCCGGACGTCGCTGCTGCGGAACCAGCAGCTGCGCACGACCTTCAGCCGGGCGTGGCCGCTGCTCGAGGCGGCTGACCTCGTCGCGGATCTGTGGTCGGTACCCGCCTACCTGCGCAAGTGCGCTCCCTGGCTCAGCCCCGATGAGGTTACGCGGCTGCAGCGCCCGGACCCCCGGGCCTGGACGGTAGCTGATCTGCCGCTCCTGGACGCGGCTCGCCTCCGGCTCGGTGACCCGGAGGCGTCACAGCTCAACCGCCGGCGTGCCGGCGCCGTCGCCGCCGAACGGGAGCAGATGGCCCGCGTCGTGGACAACCTGAGCCAGGTGGCCGACGACGAGTACGGCGTCGGCCTGGTGACGATGCTGCGCGGCGAGGACTTCCACGACGCCCTGGTCGACGAGGCCGCGCTGCCGACCGCCGACCGGGAGCTGCTCGCTGGCCCGTTCGCGCACATCGTCGTGGACGAGGCGCAGGAACTGACCGACGCGGAGTGGCAGATGCTGCTGCTTCGCTGCCCGTCCCGGAGCTTCACCGTCGTCGGGGACCGCGCCCAGGCCAGGCACGGGTTCACCGAGTCGTGGCGGGAACGCCTCGAGCGAGTCGGGTTCAACGAGATCAACCTGGCCTCCCTGACCATCAACTACCGCACCCCAGAAGAGGTCATGGCGGAGGCCGAGCCAGTCATCCGGGCCGCGCTCCCCGACGCCAACGTGCCCACCTCAATCCGCAGCACCGGCGTCCCCGTCCTGCACCGACCCGCCGCGGACTTGGAGGAGATCCTCGACGCCTGGCTCGCCAAGCATGCCGAAGGGGAAGGGATCGCCTGCGTCATCGGCGATCCCACGTTCCCGGCGACTTCCCGCGTCCGGTCGCTGACCCCGGAGCTGGCGAAGGGGCTCGAGTTCGACCTGGTCATCCTCCTCAACCCGGAGTCGTTCGGCGACGGCATCGAGGGAGCGGTCGACCGTTATGTAGCCATGACAAGGGCGACCCAGCAACTTGTCATCCTCACGAGCGCCAATCACGGGAGGCGTCAATGAACGGGCATGCGGTGGTGATCGCCGGGGGAGGCCCGACTGGGCTGATGCTTGCGGGCGAGCTCGCGCTGGCCGGGACCGACGTCGCCATTGTCGAGCGGCGCACCAGCCAGGTGCTGGCCGGCTCCCGCGCCCGCGGCCTGTACTCACGCACCATCGAGGTTCTCGATCAGCGCGGAATCGCTGACCGGTTCCTTTCTGCGGGGCAGGTGCATCCGGTCGTGGCCTTCGTGATCCGCCTGAACATCAGTGACTTCCCCACCCGCCACCCCTACACGCTCGCGCTAGGGCAGGACCAGTTCGAGCGCATAATGGCCGGCTGGGTCAGCGAGCTGGGGGTGCCGGTCTACCGCGGACTTGAGGTGACGGGCTTCACGGAGGACGGCACCGGCGTTGACGTGGAGCTGTCCGACGGCCGGCGCCTGCGGGCGCTGTACCTCGTGGGGTGCGATGGCGGGCGCAGCCTTATCCGCAAGGCCGCCGGCATCGAGTTCCCCGGGTGGGACCCGACAGTCAGCTCCCTGATCGCCGAGGTCGAGATGAGCGAGGAGCCGCCGTGGGGCATCCGCTATGACGACAAGGGCACTCAAGCTATGGGCAAGCTGGAGGACGGGAAGCGGGTGGGGCTGGTGGTGAGTGAACGGTACGCCGGGCAAGCCGGTGAGCCGACTCTGGCTGACCTCAGCCGCGCGCTCGTCGCCGCGTGGGGAACGGACTACGGGGTGCACAGCCCGACCTGGATCTCCCGGTTCACCGACATGACCCGGCAGGCGGCGTCTTACCGCAAGGGACGCGTGCTGTTGGCCGGGGACGCGGCGCACGTGCATTACCCGGTCGGCGGGCAGGGCCTTCAGCTCGGCGTGCAGGACGCGGTGAACGTGGGATGGAAGCTGGCCCAGGTGGCCAGTGCGGCATCACCGGAAAGCCTGCTGGATACCTACCATGCCGAGCAGCACCCGGTCGCCGCCCGCGTGCTGCGCGGCACCATGGCGCAGACCGCGCTCACCCGGTCCGACGCGCGCATCGATGCGCTTCGCGAGACCATGGCCGAACTGCTGAGCATGGACGAGCCTCGCAAGCGGTACGCCGCGAGGATGTCCGGGCTGGACATCCGTTATGACCTCGGCGATGGGCACCCGCTGCTCGGACGCCGCATGCCCGATCTCGACCTGGTCACCGCCGACGGCCCGGTGCGGGTCTTCACCCTGCTGCACGACGCCCGGCCCGTGCTGCTCAACCTCAGCGAGCCTGGCGGCTACGACATCACGCCCTGGGCGGACCGGGTCCGGCTGGTCGACGCCAAATACGCTGGCCCATGGGAGCTTCCGGTACTCGGCACGGTCACCGCTCCCGCTGCCGTGCTGATCCGGCCCGACGGACATGTCGCCTGGACGGGAACAGGGGATCCAGCCAGCCCGGGGCTCCGTGAAGCGCTCACCACCTGGTTCGGGCCGCCCGCAGCCCAGCCGGATTTACCGGTAACCGCTGCCTAGCGGCGGACCGCCGACCGGGAAGGGCGGGTTCCCGCAGGCATTGACCGCAGGCATCAGGCAGAACGCCTTGGGCCGAGGCAGCAGCGCTGGCGAGATCTGCTTGAAGGTCGGCGCGGCGACCGCGGAGAGCGAGACCTTGCGGAACCCGGCCGGGATGGGCACGGTGAGCTTGGCCAGGTTCTGTGCGGTCGGCGAGAGCCAGGTGATGTCCGCTGTCTGCTGGACGGCTGGCGCGCCGGACCCCGAGCGGACGACCACGCGCACCGGCAGGTAGGTGCTCGGGCTGACCCAGATGGTCTCGGAGATAAAGCTGCCCGGGCGGCTCGTCAGCTTGATTGCCTCGATCCCGTCGACGCTCTGCCGGCCGGCCACGGTCAGTGTTCCGCAGGAGACCGCGGTCCGCAGGGACCTCGCCACCGTCGACGGCAGCGAACTGGCGGGCAGCCCGATGCCCGGCAGCCCGAACTTGTAGAGCAACGGGAGGGCCCCGATCGCCGGCCGGCAGCCGCGCGAAGCGGGCAGGGTGGAAGCGGGCAGGGTGGAAAACGGTATGGCAGCGGCCGGGCGGCCCAGGCCCGGCCGCTTGGTCCAGGACCGCGTCGAGTAATTGACCAGGGTGTAGACAGACGAGCCAGCCGAGGCGGTGTAGCCCTCGTCGTAGAGCGGGTGCCCGGGCGACGAGTACGTGACCGAGCGCCACTGGTCGCCGTAGGACCATTCCGCTGCGGTTGTCGTCGTGGTCTTGCCGCCGTATGGCGAGGCGCTGCTGGTAGTGACCGACATCTGCGCGATATCGCCGGGATCGGCGGCGGTCAGCGCGCCGCTGACGCGCTTGACCACGTCCGCGGTCAGCTCGATCCCGGCGCGCTGCTGGTTGGGCACCACGACAACCGCCAGGGCCACGCCGCCCGCAGTCAGCGCCGCCGCCGCTCCGGTCACCGAGCACAGCGCCAGCCAACGCCGGCGGCGGCGCCGCGCGATCTGGCAGGTCAGTCCGGCGGGCACCCGGAGATCAGCGGTGAACCGCTCCATGCCCTCGCGCAGCAGATCCTCGACGTCGGTGCTCATGATCGCTTTCCATTCCGGCCGCACATGGCCGCCGTGTCGTTCCAGCCGTCGGCGAGCTCGCGCAGCCGCGCCAGACCCCGCGAGCCCGAGGACTTCACCGTGCCCTCAGAGCAGCCGAGGACCGCCGCCGCCTCGGCGTCGGTCAGCTGCTCCCAGTAGCGCAGCACGAGCACGGCACGCTGCCTGGCCGGCAGCTGCAACAGCAGCCGGACCAGGGCGTCGCGCAGGTCTACGTCGCCGGTTGCGTCCTGCGGCTGCCGCAGCTCCGTGCGCAGCAGGCGTTCCTTCTGCCGCCACCGGCCCGCGCGCCGGTAGCCGTCGATCGCCAGGTTGCACAGGGTCCGGCGGACGTAGCCTTCCGGGTCTCCGTCGATCCGGCCCCACCGCCGCAGCAGCCGCTCGACCGCCGTCTGCAGCAGGTCTTCGCCGGCCTCCCTGTTCCCGGCCAGGAGCACGGCCGTGCGCAGCAGATGATCGGCGCGCTCAGCGAGGAAGCGCTCGAGTTCAGCTGTGCTCCGGCCGGCTGCCATCGGGGTCTCCTCCCGTTCGCAACCAAAGCACGAAGAACCCGGCGCCAAGGTTCCAGCCGACAGCAAAAAATCGCGGCGTGGCTTGCCTAGAGCCCGTCCTGTTCGCCTGGGCGCCTGCGGGCCGGCGTGCAGCGCGACGGCGAACCGGCCGGCGAGAAGCTCCCAGCGCGCACCCGTGCCGTCGAGCGCCGACGACTCCCTGACGCGCAAGAATCCGCGCTAACCGCGCCGGAGAAGCCGGCTGAGGTTGCGGAGGAACCACGCGTCCGTTCGGGATAATGTTCTTGACTTTTCCGAACGGACGCGTCGTGACTGCCGCGCTTACTGGCTGGGATCCTGGGACGCTCTTGCCAGCTCACGCAGCCGGCTGAGGGTGTCCCCCGGGCGGCCGGCCAGGACTCGCGTGTTCGGCAGGCGCTCGCGGATCTCCCGGGTTTCCTTGGCAGCAAGCCGGGCCGCGCCGCTGGTAGCGGACGACAGGACGATCAGGCTGGCACCGGTGTCGGCGGCGAGGC
>NZ_JBARCR010001253.1:0-2786 GCF_049794275.1 Trebonia sp. | reverse complement strand
GGACGAGTCGGCGGGCCAGGACATCGACCGTCGTGCTGCTCGGCTGCGCCATCGCGGTCGCCGGGCTCGCGTCGGTCGGTGCGGGACTGGCTGTTCGCGGGCTGGTCGCCGCCCTCATCGGCCTGCTGGCCGGCGGGCTGCTCCAGCTGGTGGCGCGGCGGCGGCTTGGCGGGATGACCGGAGACGTATTCGGCGCGATCGTCGAAGTCAGCGCCGCGACCGTGCTGGTCGCCTGTGTCCTGGTCGGCTAGCTATGCGAGGTATCCCGGTCTTTCGTGCGCGCCACCCCGGACTTACTGTGGTGCTCTAGGCAACGGGGCCAGGGAGGGCGAATGCAACGGAGCACTGACCGGATCCTTACCACCCACGTTGGAGCACTCCAGCGGCCGCGAGAACTGTCGAAGGCCATGACGGAACGCGGGGAGTGGGCGCCAGACGTGCTCCCCGAACTGCGCGCGGCGGTCGCCGAGGTTGTCGCCCGCCAGGAGCGGGCCGGGATCGACGTCGTAGACGACGGGGAGTTCGGCAAGACCCTGTGGATGTGGTACGTCCGCGACCGGATGGACGGCATCGAGGGGCGGGAATGGTCCCAGGACGCCGAGCCGCTCCTGAAGGGCCGCGACCGCGATCAGTTCCCCGGCTTCTACGCGTGGGCTGACGCCAACGCCAGCATCTTCGGGTACATGGAGGACACGTACTTCTTCAGCTCTATAGTTACTGAGCCCGTCGTCACAGGCCCGCTGCGCTACAAGCCGGAGGCGGTGCAGCGCGACATAGCCAACCTGAAGGACGCGTTGCGGGACAACCCCGCGCTGGAAGCGTTCATGCCGGTGGTAGCTCCGGCCAGCATCGAGGTGGGCCTCGGCAACGAGTACTACGCCACCCACGACGAGCTGATGCGAGCCCTCGCCGACACCATCAGGCAGGAGTACAAGGCGATCATCGACGCGGGGTTCATCCTTCAGGTGGACGACGCATGGGTTCCGGCGGCCTGGGACCGCTCCCCCGAGTTCGACCTGGACTCGTACCGCCGCTACGCGCAAGACAGCATCGAGGTGCTCAATCACGCCCTGGACGGCCTGCCAGAGGACCGCATCCGGTACCACCTGTGCTGGGGCAGCTGGCACGGCCCGCACGCCAACGACATACCGCTCGCGGACATCGCGGACATCATGCTCCAGGTCAAGGCCGGCGCCTACCTGATCGAGGCGGCCAACTCGCGGCACGAGCACGAGTATCACCTGTGGGAGGACGTCAAGCTGCCGGACGGCAAGATCCTCATCCCCGGCGTCGTCACGCACTCCACGAACCTCATCGAGCACCCGGAACTGGTCGCCGAGCGCATCACCCGCTACACCGACCGGCTCGGCCCCGAGAACGTCATCGCGGGCGCCGACTGCGGGTTCGGCTCCCGCATCCACCCTGAACTCGGGTGGGCCAAGCTCGCCGTCCTCGCCGAGGGCGCGGCGCTCGCCTCGGATCGCATCTGGCACCGCTAAGCGCTGGCGTACACTTCACGGATTTCTACTGTTAGCGGGGTGACACCAGGCAGCGGCGGAACCGGATACCTGACGGCCTCCTCGGCGCGTTCCTTCGTGTCGAAGACAATGACCGACATGCCGATCCCGTCAACCGGCGCCAGCCAGTACGCGCTGACGAATCCGGGCGCCCTCGGCACCAGACTGAGCCTAAGGTCCGCCAGCGCCCCGCGAGCAGCTTCAAGATCCTCGATCCGTACGGTCGACACAACCGCGTGCATGCGCCGAGTCTCTCGCACTAGAGGCTGCTGTGCGGCCGATATAACGCGGGGTATTGCATCGGTCCTTGGGTGTAGGTTCGCCCGGCGGGGGTGGTCCACTGGTGCCAGCCGGGCTGGGGCTGGGTGACGGTCCAGCCTTTGGATTGCTTGACCCGGTGGCAGCGGCGGCTTCTGGCGCCGCCATTGCACGCGCAGGTCCGGCCGCCCTTGTCATACGGGACGGCGTGCTCGAAGTCGGACTCGCGGGCATGCCGGGAGCACGGCGGGAAGGTGCAGGTCCCGTCGCGGACCTGCACGAGGTGGCGGAGGGTGTCACTGGGCTGGTAGCCGCGCGACTCGTGCCGGTGGTCGCAGTCGGTCACCGGGATGGGCTCGAGTTGGACGGTGAACTCGCGGCCGCCGGGCAGGGTGAGTGTCCAGGTGCCGTAGCCGCCGGGCGGTCCCGGGTCGCCGGTCGCGGTGAACGCCCACGGGATGGGCCCGTCGCGGCTGGCGGGCGGGGGGCCGGGCCGGTTTTTCTTCGTCCGGGCGGGCTTGGCGCAGCCGTGCGCGACGGCTACTCCCTGGCTGTCGGTGATGGTGATGCACCATTGGCTGTGCGGGCTGCCGGCGGCGGTGGCGGCCAGGTCGCGGACTAGGGCGGGGTCGAGGGGTCCGAGGCCGTGCGCGGCGCCGGGCCGTTCGGCCAGCCCGAGCAGGGTGGCCAGTGGCAGAGAGAGTCAAGCATTCTTCGTATGCTCGGTTTATTGCATAACGGTGTGTGACCGATTTGTCTCGTCTCATTGTCTCAGCCTCGCGCGCGTCTGCACGTAAGGCGCACACAGAGATAGTGAGACAAGACGAGGGACAATCACGGAGCGTGACCAAACTTGTCTAAGTCTAGGTCTACGGTCGCGGGTCTGCACGGTAAGGCGGCCGGAGTCGCAGCGTAGACGATCACGATGCGTGGCTCCCGCGCACGGGCGCCGCGTTGTCCGTGCATCGTGCACATGTGGCCTGATGGTGAAGACACGCGCGAGGTGTGCAC
>NZ_JBARCR010001252.1:0-7642 GCF_049794275.1 Trebonia sp. | reverse complement strand
CGGCCGACGACTTCAACGTCTCCTTCGAGCCGGAAGCCGACCTCCCCGG
Organism: Trebonia sp.; assembly: GCF_049794275.1. NCBI lineage: Bacteria > Bacillati > Actinomycetota > Actinomycetes > Streptosporangiales > Treboniaceae > Trebonia > Trebonia sp. The sequence goes on along the minus strand of NZ_JBARCR010001252.1, from coordinate 7,593 downwards.
CATCGCCGCCGCCGCGGGCGGCGCCTTCGCCGCGACAGTCGACGACCCCGCCGAACTGCCGTCGGTGCTCAAGGACGCGCTAGCCGCCGTCCACGCCGGCCGCTCAGCAGTCGTCGCCGTCCACCTCCCCCGAGCCCAAGGCGCCTAACCCGCCGCCGCCCCGGAAATCCTTGTCAGTTCCGTTGTTATACCCACGGAAACGTCACGGATTACCAGGAGACGTCACTTATCCACAGGTTATCCACAGCGCGAAATTCGATAGTGACAGGCGCTTGCGCGCCTCGGCAGTCTGGAGGCATGAAACTAAGCCCGGCTGGCCTCATCGACGTTCTCGCAGATCACGAGGGTGTGATCAGCACGTCCGATGCGCTTCGGTTCATGACGGAAAACCAATTGAGATGGCAGATATCCTCCGGGCGCTGGCAAAAACCTGCCCGCGGCGTGGTGGTCGCCCATTCCGGCCCGCTTACTGACCGGCAAATTCTCCGAGCCGCGTTGCTCCGGGCTGGCCCGCGAGCCGTGCTCGCCGGCCTGACCGCTGCCCGGCTTGACGGCCTGACCGGATTCGGAGACAAAGCTTCGTTCGCGGAAAGCGCCGTCCACCTGCTCGTTCCGTACGGGTACCGGCGGCGAACCCCGCCGGTCAGGCCGTGGGTGATAACGCACTACTCGCGAGAGCTCATTGACGCGGACGTGCATCCGACCCGGCAGCCGAGGCGGACGCGGATCGCGCGGTCGCTGGTCGACGCCGCCGCCTGGATGCCGGCCGACCGCGGCGCGATGGCGGTCCTCGCCGCGGGCGTTCAGCAGCGCCTGGTTCGGGTGGACGACCTGCGCCAGGTGGTTGCCAGGATCGAGACCCTGCGCCGGCGCACTCTCATGACCGGCATTCTCGATGACATCACGGGCGGCGCGCAGGCGCTGTCTGAGCTGGACTTCACCCGTCAGGTCGTGCGCGCGTACCGGCTGCCCGAGCCCAGCCGCCAGGTCGCGCGCCGTGACTCGCGGGGGAGACGGCGGTGGACCGACGTCATGTGGGACGACTGCAAGGTCGCGGCCGAGATCGACGGCGCCCAGCACACCGAGGACCCCTTGCAGCGCTGGGACGACATGGAGCGGGACAACGATCTCAACGTCGACGGCTACCGGACGCTGAGGTTCCCGGCGTGGCTTGTCCGGCAGCACCCGGAGCTCGTCGCCCGGCAGATCCGCAGGGCGCTCCGCGCGGCGGGTTACCGAGACTGACGAGGCTCCGCGAGCGAGCCCGGTAAGGCAGGCGCGAGTGCGGTACTCTTGCGGCTGGTATGGGGCGGTAGCTCAGCTGGTCAGAGCAGCGGACTCATAATCTGCCGGTCGCGGGTTCGAGCCCCGCCCGCCCCACCTGCGGCTTTATGCCGTCACCGGTCGATTCGCGACTGGTTCGTGGACCGGCGAAATCTGCAGCTGTGTAGCCTGCCGCGTTAGTCCTCCGGTCACATCGAGCAGCCGCCGAGCGGGTCGTGGCGTGCCAGGGTGTACGCCGGGGAAGGACCCGCTGTCAGGCCGCGAGCTCCGGTTCCGGAAGACCCGCAGGACCGAGGTCGAGGCGCAGATCGAGCTCAGCAAGCTGCTCGCGCTCGCACGTAATGCGCCAACCTCGCGTGCGCCGGCAAACCGTGCATCGAGCATCGCCACGTCCCTGACCTGCGACCAGCCCGCCCGACGCGCGGACGGAATGGGAGCAGGCGGACTGGTAACTGGGGCCAGCTTTTTGGGCGCTGCGGCGACCTTGCCTCATCCGGTCGGGAGCCCCAGGCGGCGTCGTTCAAGGTCGGAGCGCAGGGCGCCGAGGGCCAGGGAAAGGACCTTCAGCTCATCGAGAGCGACGGCCTCGCCGAGGATCTCCTGGATTGCTGCCTGCTAGGCGGGCTCTGCCCGGGACACGGCCGACTCGCCCGCGGGGGTCAGCGCGAGCAGGGAGGAGCGCCGGGAGATCCGCGACGACATCCACGAAGCCTTCCTCAGCCGCGCCAGCGCCATCATCTGCTGGCGCCGCCTGCGAAACCTCTCACTTTGTTAGGACCTCCAAGAGCACCCGGAGCCCGGCGGATACCTCGCGGGGCGTACGTTAAGAGCCTGAACTGGGTTACGCGGCCGCAACGCCGGGGCCGCCGGGGGTTGCCGGGTGCCCGGGGCGTCGGAGTGCCGCGCGAGCGGAAGGGGCGGGCTATGCAGCCGACAGCAGACCGGATCCTGACCACGCACTCGGGCAGCCTGCCGCGACCGGCGGAGTTCTTGCCGCTTCTGCTGGCCCAGGAAGCGGGCCAGCCCGTCGACGACGCCCGGTTCCAGGGCGAGGTGCGGGCGGCGGTGCGGGAGACCGTGCAGCGGCAGGCGGACGCGGGTGTCGACGTGCTCAACGACGGCGAGGTGAGCAAGCCCAGCTACGCGACGTACGTCAAGGACCGGCTGACCGGCTTCGGCGGCGAGGGCTCGGTCGAAGAGATCACTGGATCGGTGACAGCGGGCCTGGAGGAGTTTCCTGACTTCGCCGCGAAGATGGCCCAGACCATGGCGTCCACGCAGACCATCAAGTTCACGACCTGCGACGGACCGGTCTCCTACGTGGGACAGGACGCGGTGCAGGCCGATATCGAGAACCTCAAGGCGGCTACCGAAGGCGTTCCCGAGGTAGCCACGTTCATGAGTGCCGCCTCGCCGGGAGTCATCTCCGTCTTCTCGCCCAACCGGTATTACGGCAGCCAGGAGGAATACCTGAGCGCGCTCGCTGCGGCGATGCGAGAGGAATACGAGGCGATCCACCGCGCGGGCTTCATCCTCCAGGTGGATTGCCCGGACCTGGCCATGACCGCCCCAGGCGCCGGGTCGCTGGAGAACTTCCGCAGGCAGATGGAGCTAAATGTCGAGGCGCTCAACGAGGCGCTGGCCAACGTCCCCGCCGAGGCATCGCGGATCCACATCTGCTGGGGCAACATCGAAATGCCGCGGACCAGGGATGTCGAGCTCAAGAACATCATCGACATCATCCTGAAGGCCAAGCCGGCCGGCATGATGCTGATGGCGTCCAACGGCCGCCACGCGCACGAATGGAAGGTGTTCCAGGGCACCAAGCTGCCCGAAGGCAAGTACGTGATCCCGGGCGTTCTCGACTCCACTTCGAACATCGTCGAGCATCCCGAGGTGGTCGCGGACCGGCTGATTCAGTATGCCGGGGTGGTGGGCCGGGAGAACGTGATGGCGGGAACCGACTGCGGGTTCGGGACGGCGGCCGGCATGGACATGGTGGTCCCCACCGTCACGTGGGCGAAGTTCCGGGCCCAGTCCGAGGGAGCCAGGATCGCCTCAGAGCAGCTGTGGGGCTAGGAATTGCTAACAGAATGACCTGTGGGAATAGCGGTGATGGTGAGGCGATTGAGCAGGTCTGTGAGGAAGGGCCAACAACCGCCATGGATCGTCCCGGACCAGTTATAGGCCCGCATCGAGCCGCTGCTGCCGTGGTACCGCGCCGGGCTGACCCAGCGTCACGGCGATTAGGCCGGCACGGCGATGTTCGCAGTGACGACGCATCCAGACAATCATGTCCAGAAAGCGGAGGCGGGACACCGACTCGGGATGCTCAGCAGCTCTGGCTGACGGGCTGTCTCAAGCAGCTCTATCGAGTCACTGCGCGACTGGACCTGGGTAGACACGTGACAACCTCGCGCTTACACTGGAAATGTAAAACTAGAATCCTGCGACTAGAGAACACACGGGGACCGCCGAAGCGGCAACTCCGGGCGATCCCCTAGCCACCCCGCCAAGATCTCGCTGTGGGGAGGCGGCCATGAGCAATCTTAGTTTCCGCAGGACCAGGGCACCGGCCGTAGCCGTGCTGGCACTCGCCGCCGCAGCGCTCGCCGGATGCGGTGGCGCTGCAGCGGCAGGCAGTCACTCTCACCCTGCAGCCACGAGCGCGGCCACGACAGCCGCGGAGCGCGCAGCGGTCCCGGGCCCGGCGACGAAGGTCCCGGCGACGAAGGCCCCGGCACCCGCTGCCCCGAAGGTCCTGCTCAGCCTCAGCGGCAGCGGGATCGCGAACTCGCCGCCGGTCCTGGTCGCCGCCGAGACCCTGACCGTGCACTACAGCTACAGCTGCGCATCCTTCGGCAGCTCCGGCAACTTCATCGCCGACCTGCAGAGCGGCAACCAGGCCAGCCTCGGCTCGGATGACCAGCCGGTCGCTAACGCGCTGGGCAGCGGCGGGTCGGCCACGACCACGATCTACCCGCAGAACCCCGGCAGCGACTACCACCTGGCAGTCAACTCCGAGTGCGACTGGAACGTCATCGTGTGGAGCGGCGTCGTCACTCAGAGCCCGCCCGCGACAACTCCGGCCGCCGCGCCGGCCGGGACTGATCCGTGGGCGGTGATCAGCGCGTTCTACGGCGACATCACCAGCAAGGACTACGCCGCCGCGTGGACCCTGCTGGGCTTCCACCCGAACGGTGCAAGCTATGCAGCGTGGGTGGCCGGCTACGCCGACACAGGCGCGCAGACCGTCACCGAGATCAGCGAGTCTGGCGACCAGGTGTCGTTCAACCTGACCTCAAACAACCCGGACAGGACGGTCCAGACCTACACCGGCACCGACACCGTGCAGAACGGGCGGATCGTTGCAGCCAGCGTGGTTCAGACCGGCTGACCGGCGCACAGGCCCCGATGGCTTGCACGCGCCGCGTTCGATTCCCGCGGGACATCCTCTTGTGCGGCGGCGTGGAACGAGTCGTGGAACGGACCGCCTAGAAAACGCACGGTTTTGAGTGCAGCGATAGCACTTTCGTGTGGCATCGGTGCAGATAGCGGCCTCAAAGCTTGGGAGCGTGCTTCTTGTAAACGGCAGGTGGAGCTAGTTCGGGGTACCTGCGTTACCGCCGGTACCAAGATCACCTACCTTGGTGGAAGCGAGTGGTGTTCTTGATTTCGATGCTAAGGCCAGGAGGGCAATCGTGCTGAACGGGGGTTCAGACGTCATTGGACTTGCATGTACATCCAGAGACTCAGGGGTACTGCTGTGGACGGCTAAAATTCACCTCCGGTTTCCGCGACTCGGCCGCACGCCGTCGGTCGACTCGCGTCGCCCAAACGTTACGGCGCTCTAACGGGCTCTGCCGCCAGAGCCTGCCGTCACCGCGCGCGTGTCAGCATTCGAGCATGGGACAGGTACTTACCCATGTGCCCTGCCCGGAGTGCGGGACATCCGGCGATTCGGATCCCGAGCAGAGCCACTGGCAATGCAGCAACTGCGGGAACGGTTTCTTCCTGCGACGCTGTACGGCGTGCTCCAGGGTCAGCTATGTCGACGGCTTGCAGGGATTTCACACTCCATGGCCGTGCACTTGGTGCGGGCGGTACAACCAAGGCTTCAGCCAGAACCAGGACCCGGCTGCCGCGAGCGCGGCCGAGCTAGCCGCCGAAGTGCACCGCTACGGGCGTCCAGGCGGCCCGGCCGGACCGGACACCGGCGGCCGGGACCGGACACAGGCGCACGACATGGCCGTGGCCGTGGGCCCGGCCAGTCCGGGCGCACCATCGCCGCGGCACGGCCAGGTTCCCACCCCGACCCCGGGCACCTGGCACTTCGTGCGGAAACGCGGCGTCCTTGCTGGTGCGGCCGTCATGGTCGCGGTTGCCGCTGCGCTAGCAGCCCTCTTGGGGCCGCCCGATCATGGCGGAAGCAATAAGCCGCCGCTCCTAACTAGGTCGGCCCGGCCGACCTTGCGGCAGACGTCGACCGCCGCCACCATAGCCTGCGCCTCGGGTTCGATCGAGCTTATCGGCTCTTCCACTTTCGGCCCGGTCGTGCAGGCTGCGGCTAGCATTTATACGGGGCGGTGCCACGCTCGCATCAACGTGGTCTACGGTGACGTCGGCGGTAAAGGTATAGACAGCGCCTATGCCGCGGCGACGGTGAATGCGGCAGTGCAAAGTAAGCCTGCGCAAGCCGGGTCAATGATCGCCATGTACAACGGAGAAACCTCCAGCGCCCCGTTCCTGACGCCCGACCCGCTGGGTGTGCTCATTTTCTCCATGGTCGCGCATACCGGTCTCTACCCCGGATCGGACATCAGCAGTAGTGAGCTGAAGCGGCTCTTCCTGCAGGGCGGCGAGCCCGGCAAGATCGCGGCCGGCCGCCAGGCTGGCACTGGAACCCGTATTACCCTCCTGGGCTTCCTCGGAAGGCAAGGGCCAGAGCCGCAAGTTTCGGGCAACAGCTGCCCGCCCCCGGCGGGGAGTGCTGTTTGCACTGAATACAGCAATATGGGACTTCTCAGTTTCGTGAATAAAACGCGGAACGCGATCGGTTACGCGGAGGTTGACCACGAATCCAACGGGCATCCCGCCGGCTATCCCGACGCTTCCGTGCTCAGCATCAACGGCATCGCGCCCACGCCGGCGAACGTTCGCAATGGCTCGTATAATTTCGCGACAGTGGCCAACCTGTACATGCCCCCGCACCCATCGGCGCTAGCCAAGAGCTTCTACCAGTACCTGCTGCAATATATTGCGGCGAATCAGTCGGGCGGCCTGATCACGTGCTCCGGTGTGCCGAAGAAGCTGGAGGATAACTGCTAGGGCGCGGCGGTAAAGTACTGCCCGGACGCGCGGTCATCTGGCCCGCCGAGGGCGGCGTCCTGCTCAACGGCAACCGCACGGGGTAGATAGTCGCGTGACTCACGTAACGTGACGGCGACGCCCCAGGAAGAGAGATGCGGCGTGGACCGAGGCGTGGACCGCGATCCCTGAAAAACCCAGTGCTCCGTGTGCGCTCATGGCGTTGACGCGAGGCGTTGGTGCAGGCCAGGCGCGTCCTGCGGATGAGCGTGCTTCTCATAATCTGCCGGTCGCGGGTTCGAGCCCCGCCCGCCCCACCTGCGGTTATGTGTGATATCCGGTGTTGCCTGGACGGTTTCGTGGACCGAGATAGTTTGCCGGTGTTACCGCCATGGCCCATGCCCTTATGGTCACAAAGAGCAACTGTCGAGCGGTCGCGGCGTGCCGAGGTGTGTGGAAGGACCCGCTGACCCCGTGAGCTCCGGTTCCGGAAGACCCTCAAGCCCGAGGTAGAGGCGTAGATCGAGCTCCGCAAGCTACTCGCTCGCCCGCACTCAGGGCCCCGGCGGACTCACCGGAAGCCACCCGCTGCAACGACCCGCGAGCGCGGCTACGCGTGTGTGTCCTAGCGCAGCCCGCTCCATTCCCCGAGAGCGTTGCCCATGGGGTCACTAGCGAGGTCATCGACTCGCCAAACAGAGCGGCGGCCAGGCAACCCTCTCGCCGATGACCATAGAGGGCAGGTTGGTATTGCGCGCGGTCTTACCAGCAAAATCATTCACCACTGTGGTCTCCTTCGTACGAGAACACCCAGAGCCCGTATCATCACCGACCGCGTTGAGGCGACGCCAGCGTTGCCCGCGGGCTGCTGGTCTTGCTGGGCATCACTGGACAGACCGAGCCCGACCGCGACCACGCCGGCCTCAATAGTCTTTACGCCCCCTGTCACTGCGCCCACTGAACGACTGTCTCGACACGTTCGCTGCTCCGCCATCGATGTTC
>NZ_JBARCR010001251.1:0-7176 GCF_049794275.1 Trebonia sp. | reverse complement strand
GCCTGATCGTCGGGGCCCAGGCCGGCCAGCAGGTGCTGCTCGGCGTGGGCGAAGCGCGCGTCTAGGTCGGCGAGGACCTCCCGGCCGTGGGCGGTGGCGACCACGCGGCGGCTGCGGCGGTCGGCCGGGTCGGGCTGGCGCTCGACGAGTTTCGCGGCTTCCAGGTCGTCGAGCAGGTAGGTCATGACGGTGCGGTCGATGCCGAGGCGCTGGGCCATCGCCGCCTGGCTGCCTGGCTCGTCGCGGGCGGCGGCGCACAGCACCTGGTAGCCGCGATGACCGCCGGGCATGCCAGCCGTGGCGGCGTCGGCCGCCTTGACGTACGCCCGGAACGTCACGGCGAGGCCCCAGCCGAGGTCGCCGGCGAGCCGGTCAGGAGTCACCGTCATGCCTCCCATGGTAGACCCTGCTGCACACAAGATAGTCTGTGAGTTATATTATCTGTCGCATAGACCACTATCGGGAGATGGCAGATGGCTGACTACGGTCACGACCTTTCGTTCGGGATATTCGTGACGCCGAAAGCGGACGCGGGCCCGCACATCATCGAGCTCGCGCGGCGCGCGGACGCGGCCGGGCTGGACTGGGTGAGCGTGCAGGACCACCCGTACCAGCCCGCCTTCCTCGACGCGATGACGCTGCTGACCGCGATCGCGGCGGCGACCGAGCGCGTCGCCGTCTTCCCGAACGTGGCCAACCTGCCGCTGCGCCCGCCTGCGGTGCTGGCGCGCGCGGTCGCGAGCCTGGACATCCTGTCCGGCGGGCGGGCTGAGCTGGGGATCGGCACGGGGGCGTTCTGGGACGCGATCGCGGCGATGGGCGGGCCGCGGCGGTCGCCACGGGAGTCGGTCGACGCGCTGCGCGAGGCGATCGCCGTGATCCGCGCGCTGTGGACGCCGGGTCGCGGGGCGCGGGCCGGCGGGCAGTACTACTCGGTGTCCGGGGCGAAGCCGGGGCCGTTCCCCGTGCACGACGTGGGCATCTGGGTGGGCGCGTACAAGGAGCGGATGCTGCGGCTCACCGGTGAGGCCGGCGACGGGTGGCTGCCGAGCTCGCCGTACGCGCCGCCGGAGCAGCTCGCCGCGATGAACGCGGTGATCGACGCGGCCGCGACGGAGGCCGGGCGGTCGCCCGCGGACGTGCGGCGGATCTACAACATCGCCGGCTCGTTCAGCGGCGACGGGTCCTCCTTCCTCCAAGGGCCGCCGAAGGTATGGGCGGAGCAGCTCGCCGGGCTCGCGCTCGACGAGGGGATCAGCGGATTCGTGCTGATGGCGGACGACACCGTCACCGTGGACCGGTTCGCGGCCGAGGTGGCGCCCGCGGTGCGGGAGCTGGTCGCGAGCGAGCGCGCGCTGGCGGACGCGGACGCGGATACGGACGCCCGCCCAGTCTCTTCTCCGACTGATAACAGCAAGAAGCGTGAGCGCGGGATTGGCGTGGCGGCGACGCCCGATCCGGGAGTCCGGCTCAGCGATGAGACGCTGTGGGACGAGACGGCGCGCCCGGTCGCGCCGGCGCCCGACCCGGACACTGACTACTCGGAGGCGGGCCGGTCGCACGCCCGCGACCTGGTAGCGGTCCACGATCACCTGCGGGCGGAGCTGGCTCAGCTGCGGGACATGATCGCACAGGTCGCCGCCGGCAGCCTCGATCCGGGCAAGGCCCGGACGGAGATCAGCAAACTGACCATGCGGCAGAACCAGTGGACGGTCGGCGCGTACTGCGAGAGCTACTGCCGGCTGGTCGGCCTGCATCACACGCTGGAGGACACGTCGTTGTTCACCGGCCTGCGCCGGCTCGACGGCCGGCTCGCGCCGGTCACCGGGCGGCTGACCGAGGAGCACCACGTGATCGCAGGCCTGCTGTCCCGCGTGGACGCGGCGCTGGTGGCCCTGGTCACCGACCCGGTGCGCGGGATGCCCGCGGTGCGGGCCGCCGTGGACCTGCTCACCGACGCTCTGCTGTCCCACCTGTCGTACGAGGAACACCAGATTCTGGAGCCCCTGGCCCGGCTCGGGCCCGCGATCTACGGCTGACCGGCCGCGACACGCCGATCATCTCAGGGCGTTAATCCAGCTCCTGGGCGCCCCGGACCGTCATTATTGCCAACGGGGCGAAAGGGGCACGACGGTGACGACGCGGAGATATCGGGACGGCGCGCCCGCGCCGCCTTCCAGCAGAGTGCGCATGGCGCGACGCAGGCTGCTCCTCGTCGCCGCTGGCGGCGTGGCGATCGGGGTCGCGACCGTGACCGGGCGCGGTGGCGGCGGCCACCTCGCGGCCAACGCGCAGGAGGCGCCGCACACCGGACCGGTCCGTCAGCCGGCCAAGGCGGCGAGCAACGCGCATCCCGCGCGAGCCGCCGGGCACGCGCCCCCCCGCACTGTCGGCACCGTGGGCGGGCAGCCGATGTACTACGTGGACGACGGGCTGGATGTCATCGCGCTGACCATCGATGACGGCCCGAGCCCGGTGTATACGCCCCAGGTGCTGAGCATTCTGGAGAAGTACGACATCAAGGCGGCCTTCTCGATGGTCGGGGAGAACGTGACCTACTACCCGTCGATTGCGCGCGAGGTCGCGGACGCCGGTCACACGATCGTCAACCACACCTGGAATCACGCCAACCTCATGTCGATGAAGCGGAGCAAGCTGCCCGGGGAGGTCGACAGGGCCACGGACGCGATCCACAGCGCGACGGGACAACGGCCGGGCATGTTCCGGGCGCCGTACGGGGCGTGGTCACCGACCTTGCTTGACTACTGCGCGAGCGAGAAGCTCGCCCCGCTCGACTGGTCCGTTGACCCGCAGGACTGGGTCAGGCCCGGGGTCAGCAAGATCGTCAAGACGATCATGGGCACCACGAAGACGGGCTCGATCATCCTGGAGCACGACGGCGGCGGCGACAGGTCCGAGACCGTGGCTGCCCTGAAGATCGTGATTCCCCGCCTCATCGACGAGGGCTACATGTTCACGGTTCCGTAGGCCGGAGGCCGCGACGCTAGCGGCGGACCCGGTAGCGCAGGTGCAGCACCCGGTCGCCCTGGATGACTGTGTCCGGGTCCTCGAGCAGATACTGGGTATCGACCGACCCGAAGTACCGCTTGCCAGAGCCGAAGACCACGGGCACGACGTCCATCCCCACCTCATCGACCAGGCCGAGGGCGAGCGCCTGCCCGCCGACGTCGCCCGCCGCCACGGCGACGGTGCGCTCCCCGGCGAGCTCTTTGGCCTTGGCGATCGCCCGGGCCACATCGCTGATGAAGTAGTACGACGCCTGCTGCTGCCTGGGGTGAACGGGATGGAGCCCCCCGGGGTGCCAGTCGTCGGGCCTGGGCCGGTGCGACACCACGATCACGTGGTCACCCGCGGGCGGCACGCCCTCCCAGCCGTTGGTGATGTCGAACAGGTGGCGCCCGATCACCATCGACCCGATGGCCGCCCACGTCGTCTTGACGTAATCGGCCGAGGCCTGCGAGACCTTGATCTGGCCACCGTCGATGATTTCGACGTCGCCGTTGACGTACCAGTCGAACAGCGGGCCGACCTGATCGTCCGCGTCGGCGATGAAGCCGTCCACGGACACGACGTTGTGCATGATCACGGCGCCCATTCCGTCTCCTTAGCGGTGGTGCTGGCTTTGAGGTTTGGACCGCTCGGCGACCCGTAACTAATCGGTCGGCCTGCCGCTCGTGTCGACGTCGTCCTGTGCCCCTTCGGAACTGAAGACCGCCTTGCCGACCACCGTGACATTGATCCGCAGGAGAGGCTTGACGGGCTGGCCGGCGTTCGGCCGCACCGCCTGCGCATTGGCATAGAAGCCGAAGGCCGCGACGTTGCCACGTGAACCTGCAGCGGGGTGTCCAGCGCTACGGTGCGGACAGCACCACTCTGCTGGTGCAGGCCCCATACTTGACCTGTCGGGTCGCGTGGGCGGAGGGTCGATGGCCGGGGAAGTGGCGACGCTGGTCACGGAGGCGACGCCGTATATGACGGCGGCGGCGGGCGCGTATGGCGCCGCGGTGCTTGCGAAGGTGCGCGACGACGCCGCTGACGCGACGGTCGGCCTGGGCCGTCGGCTTCTGCAACGGGTGTTTGGCCACCACGGCGAGGAGGAGCCGCTGCCAGAACCGCTCGCGGAGCTGGTCGCCTACCCCGACGACGATGATGTGCTCGCCGCGCTACGGCTGGCGATCCGCCGCCAGCTGGAGTCCGACGCGGCAATGCTCGCCGACATCCGAACCTTGCTCGCGTCGGCTCCGACCACAACAGTCACCCAGCACGTCCGCGCAGGCCGTGATGCCTATATAGCCGGCCGCGACATGACGATCAACCGACCCGCCGAGTAACCCCATATCCGGCGACGACCCGCACGAGGCAAAGGCGAACCGGGACGCCTAAATAGCCGACAGAGATATTCACATCTACCAGCCCACGGCGGAGGCGCCGAAGCCTCACCGCGCCATCTGGGCAATGTGCCAGCCCGTCCGTCTGCGCCCCCACCACCCGGGGCTCAGTCGACTGCCACCTCGGCTTCCACTTCCACGGGGATGTTAAAAGGCAGCTCCGCGACCCCGATCGCGGAGCGGGAATGCGGCCCGGCTTCCGGTCCCCACAGCTCGATGATCAGGTCGGAGAAGCCGTTGATCACAGCTGGCGTCTGGTTGAAGCCCGGCGCCGTGTTGACCATGCCGAACACGCGCAGCCACGCCGTGATCCTGTCCAGGTCGCCGAGGGCGCGCTGGAGGCTGGCGAGCACCGCCAGGGCGGTCGCGCGGGCGGCGCCGTAGGCCTGCTCTGCGGTGAGGTCAGAACCCACCTTGCCGAGGCCCGACCAGAGTGAGCCGTCGGCGTGCAGCGGGCCGTGGCCGGAGACGAAGGCACGGCCCGGCCACAGGCGCACCCACGGGAAAGGCAGTTCCAGGCCGGACGGCGTCTTCATCGGCTGCGGGAGCTCGAGACCGAGTTCGGCGAGGCGGTTTTCGATGCGCATAGCCGCTATCTTGCCGCTACCAGAGCCGCTCCGTGGCGCGACGGGGGCCAGTCAACTTCGGGATAATGGTTTTCATGGCCCTGCATGTGGTGGAACCGACACCCGAGAGCACAGTCAACTTCTTTTCCGCGGCACACGAACCGGCGCTGACCATGGATCCGGGTGACACGGTGATCGTCAGGACGCTGGACGCGGCCGGGTACCTGGCGCGGCAGCAGTTTCCCGGCGATACGGGGCAGCCGACGATGTTCCGCAGCGCCGAATTTCGCGGGCACTGCCTGAACCAGCCGATCGCGGTGCGCGGCGCGGCGCCCGGCGACCTGCTCGCGGTGCGGATCGTGTCGCTGACGCCCGGGGACTGGGGATGGACGGTCGCGCCCGCCACGCCCAGCTCGCCCGTCGTGAAGCGGCTCGGGCTGGCCGGAACCGAGCCGGCGTGGCTGCTGTGGGAGATCGACGCGGACGCGGGGACAGCCACGGCGAACGGGACGTACACCCGGCCGCTGGCACCCTTCCTCGGCGTCACGGGGACCGCGCCCGCCGCGCCAGGGGAGCACTCGACGATCCCGCCCCGCGCCGAGTCGGGCGGGAACATTGACTGCAAGGAACTCGTGGCGGGCTCGACGCTGTACCTGCCGGTCAACGTGCCTGGCGCGCTGCTCTACCTAGGGGACGGGCACGGCGCGCAGGGCGACGGCGAGGTGTGCGGCACGGCGATCGAGTGCCCGATGACGACAGAGGCGGTCGTGCACCTGGCCGCCGGCCGGCCGCTGGCATCGGTGCACGCGGAGACACCGGCCGGGCGGATCACCTTCGGGTTCAGCACCGACCTGAACGAGGCCATGGGGGACGCGCTCGACGCGATGGTGACGTGGCTGGCCTCGCTGTACGGGACCTCGCGGACGGAGGCGCTGGCGCTGGCGTCGAACTGCGTGGACTTGCGGGTGACGCAGGTGGCGAACGTGACGTGGGGGGTGCACGCGCTGCTGCCCGCCGGGCTGCTGTCGGTGGGCTAACTCGCCTGTCCCCGCGCCCGCCAGCTCGGCCACGATGTCCAGGTGGCCCAGGTGCCTGGCGTACTCCTGGAGCAGGTGGAACAGCACGCGCTCCAGCGTGGCGGGCTCCGCGCCCGACCAGCGCTCGCCGGGTTTGCCGACCTCGGTCAGCTCGTGGCTCTCGATGATGGCCGTGCTGCGCGCCGCCTGTTCGGCGTACGCCGCCAGCAGGTCGTCCAGGGTCTCGCGCGGCGGGACGTACCAGCGGCCGTCGCGCTGGTCGCCCCACGGGTCGCCGATCGCGCGGCCTTCGAAGCCCCACTCCAGCCAGCGCCGCTCCGCGTAGGTCAGGTGCCTGAGCAGTTCCAGTGGCGTCCAGCCGGACGGCACGATGCTGCGGCGCAGCTCGCTGTCGGGCAGGTCACGCAGCCTGGCTGCCAGCTGGTCCCGGAAGTAGCCGAGGTAGCGGAGGAACACCTCCGTCCGGGACGCGGCTGGGGCGGTCGGCTCGGGAAACGGGACGGTCATGGCCGCACGTTAGCAGGTGTGCTGTTTGGCCCACTGCTGCGCGCTGGTCAGGTACTGGGTCCCCTTGGCGCTGAGCGCGTTCGCCGACTTGCTGACCGAGCTGATCATGTGGTTCGCGCCCTGCGTGGCTTTGGTCCCGGTGGTGACCTGGGTGGCGGTGGTGACCTGCGGGGTGGTACCGAGGGTCTTCAGGGCGGACAGGTCGTTCTGGATGTTGGCCAGGTCGTTGCTGACCGCCGCGATGTCTCCCGTGTGCATGCCGCCCACGTCGCCTTGCAGCGACGTGGCGTCGCGGCTGACGGTCTGGGCGTCGAACACGACGAGCTGCGCGTCGCTGGCCATGCTCGAGCAGCTGTCGTGCCGCATCTGCTGCCAGTCCTGGTCTTCGATCGTGAGCGCCGCCGACAGGGTCGTCAGGTCGCCGGGGACCGTGGTGTCCTTGGTCAGCGTCTTCGCGTCCTTCTTCAGCTGGGCCAGGTCGCTGACGAGGTTCTGCTGGGCGACCTGCGCGGCAGCCGTCGAGTTCGGCTGCATCTGCTGCTGGAACGTCGGGTTTCCGTTGAACGGCGTGCCCGCCGAGCCGCCGCCGCAGCCGGCGGCGAGGACCGTCAGTGCCGACAGCGCGACAGCGCCGACCACGAGGCGCGAACGCGTGAA
>NZ_JBARCR010001250.1:0-1807 GCF_049794275.1 Trebonia sp. | reverse complement strand
GGCATGGTCACGAGCAGCGGGCCGAGCGCGTTGCCCGCCTCGGTCAGCCGGCCGGTCTGCGCGTCGCTGGCCAGCTTCCCTGGCCGCCGCGCCGCGGCCTCGACCGCGATCGCCGACAGCTCCCCTGTGGCCACCGACCGCACCCGGTCTACCAGCTCGTGCGCCTCGTCGACGATCACCACGCGGTGCTCTGGCAGGATGCCGCCGTCGCCGAGCGCGTCGATGGCGAGCAGCGCGTGGTTGGTGACGACGACGTCGGCCTCGGCCGCTATCCGCCGCGCCCGCTCGCTGAAACACTGCGGTCCGAACGGACAGCGCTGACTCCCGATGCACTCCCGCGCCGTCACGGAGACCTGGCGCCACGCCTGGTCGGGTACTCCCGGGACGATGTCGTCCCTGTCTCCTGTCGTGGTGTTGTTGGCCCACTTGTGCAGCCGCTGCACGTGAGCGCCGAGCGCGCTGGCCGCCTGGAACAGGCTTTGCTGGTTGTCGTCGGGGGCATTACGCAGCTTGTTCAGGCATAGGTAGTTGTTGCGGCCCTTGAGGATCGCGAAGTCGGGAGTGTGGTGCAGCGGGAAGCGCAGCGCCTCGGCCAGCCGCGGCAAGTCACGGTCAACGAGTTGGCGCTGCAAGGCGATTGTGGCGGTAGACACCACGACGGGGCCGCGCCGGTCCGTGGCAAGCCGCAGCGCCGGAACGAGATAGGCCAGCGACTTGCCGGTCCCGGTGCCGGCCTGCACAGCCAGGTGCCCCCCGTCCTCCATGGCTTCCCAGACGGCTTGCGCCATGTGAGTCTGCCCGGGCCGTTCCGAACCTCCGATCGCGGAGACGGCCGTGTCCAGCAGCGCTTGCACCGGGGAGTCATCCGGGGAACTGTCGCCCACGAGCGAGACGCTACCCTATGCAGATGCCGGTTTACGCCCTCGGTGATGACGAGCCAGACATCCACGACCTCGCCTATGTGGCCCCCGATGCGGTCGTCATCGGCCGGGTCACGATTGGACCGGAAGCTTCCATCTGGCCGGGGGCGGTGCTCCGCGGCGACCACGGGACGATCACGGTCGGCGCGCGCACGTCGGTGCAGGACGGCACCATCGTGCACTGCACCGTGGACTACCCGACGGTGATCGGCGCGGACTGCGTGGTGGGGCACAACGCGCATCTGGAGGGCTGCGTGGTCGAGGACGGATGCCTGATCGGCTCAGGATCGATCACGCTGAACCGCGTCGTCGTCGGCGCGGGCTCGATCGTCGCCGCCGCGGCGCTGGTACCAGAGGGCTTCGTGGTCCCGCCGCGATCACTGGTGGCGGGCGTGCCCGCGACGATCAAGCGCAGCGGCATCGACGCCAGCTGGACGCAGGAATCGGTCCGGCACTATATCGAGACCGCCCGCGAACACCGCAAGGGATTGCGGCGCCTCAGCTAGCGGTCGCGCCGGACTCCTGGCCCTCGCTGTCGTGCTCCCGAGTCAGCAGTCCTTCGAGCAAGACCACCTCGGCCTCGCTGAGGTCGTGGCTGACGGCCGCCTTCCTGGTGAGCTCGCGCGCCGAGTCGAGGTCGCGCTGAGCCCGCACGAGTTCCTCGCGCAGCCGCACGTTCTCCGCGGTCAGCGTGCCGTGCCTGCTCCACGCGGTGGCGAGCTCGAGCTCGAGCGCGGCCACGGTCTGCTGAAGGTCGGCCGGGGTGGCCGCCAGCCGCCTGACGACCTGGACGAGCAGCCTGCGGGCCAGCTCGTCGTAGTCGAACTCAGCCGCGGCCATCGCGGGCGGGGAGGGCAGCCGCTTGCCGTTGCCGTCCAGCCCGGCGC
>NZ_JBARCR010001249.1:0-7150 GCF_049794275.1 Trebonia sp. | reverse complement strand
GGTACCGGGACCACCTGCCCGCTCACCGAGGAAGAGGCCGCACGGCTGCGCGCTGACGTTCAGGTTCTCCTTGACGGCGAGCACCCGTCCGATGCGATCAGCCTGCTCGAAACGGGACTGGACCGCGCCGTCCCCGGTTCCGTCCTCGAGCTGCAGATGCGACACGCGCTCGCCGCCGCGCTGCTGATCGGCGGGCAGTACAGTCGCGCCGCGCAGCTTTTCGAGCAGGCCGGGGCGGCCTACCGGCAGCACCTAGGCGCCGCTGACCCGTGGGCACTTGACTGCGCCTACCAGGCCGGGCACGCCTACGCACAGGCTGGAAAGCCCGACAAGGCACTCCCCCAGCTTCGCTACTACGTGATGAACGCCGTCCCGCTCGCCGCACAGGACCCGGACGAGGCGGCCAAGGTCATCGAATCCCGGTTCGTGATCGCCCAGCTGCTGGCGAGCACGGGCGAGATCGAGTCGGCGATCACGGAATTGCAGGCCGTCCGGCCGCTGCTCGCCGCCGCCTACGGGCCAGAGTCGGCGCAGGTTCGCAACCTCGACAAGCAAGCCGCCCGTCTTCAGTCCGCACCACGCACGTGAACAAGCCGGTTGGGTCATCGGGGTCCAAGCCGGACGCCAGGTTCAGTCAATCGTTACGGCGCCGCCGTTTGCGTTGACGGTGATCCGGTACTGGGACGAGGAACTGGTGGTCACCGTGATCGCGGCGGGTTGCGGGGGTCCGGTCATCTGGACCTGGGACGCCGGCTCTTTGATGTAGTCGACGCGGTAGCTGTAGCCGGCGGGTAGCTGCAGCGTCACATCGCCGCCCTCGGTGGTGACGTTCAGGTTCGACGGCGCCGCGGTGAGCTGGAGGTCGACGCTGTTGCCGCCGGTGTCCACCGCGATGTTCTGCGCGGCCAGCGTGCCGCTGACCTCCCCGCCGCCCCCGTACGGGCCGTTGTTCGGAGTGGCGTCGGTGTTGAGGCTGACGTTGCCGGTCAGCCCGTCAACGTTCAGGTTCCCGCCGCCGGTCTGCAAGGTCGCGTCGGATATGCCGGTCGCCGTGATGTTGCCGCCGTTACTGGTCACCGTCACCGGTGCCCGCGGCGGAACGTCGACGGTTGAATTGAGCGCGCAGTTGTAATTGGGGCAGGTGAAGTTGATCCTGGTCCCGGTCGGCGTCTGCGCCGTCGCGAGAGTGGGGCGCTGGCCTGAGTAATTCAGGCCGTACCAGACGGTGCCGCTGCCGGTGAACCGCGCCGCGCTGGGCGCGACACCGCCCTGCAGGGTCACGTCGCCGCCGTAGATGTTCATGTCGAGGCCGCGGATGACACGCACCGGGGCGTAACTCACCGCGTAGCTGCCCTGGGAGGCCTGGCTGATGATCGCGAAACACGTCCAGGCGAGCAGGGTGAGCGAGAGCGGAACGCCCAGCAGCAGGATGATCCGGCGCGCTGGCGTCATGAGCAGCTCGCGGGCGGCGGGCCGCGCAGCGGCCGGCAGGAAACTGGTCATGAGGTGACCCCATTCAGGTAATGGAGGACCGCGAGCACCCGGCGGTGGCCGTGCTCGTCCGATACGAGTCCGAGCTTGCTGAAGATGCTGTTGATGTGCTTTCCCACGGCGCCGCCGCTGACGACCATCGTCTCGGCGATGGCGGAGTTGGACCGGCCTTCGGCCATCAGCGCGAGGACCTCCCGTTCGCGGCTGGTCAGCACGCTGAGCGGACTGCGGCTGCGGGCGAGCAACTGGGCCACGACCTCGGGGTCGAGCGCGCTGCCACCCTCGGCCACCCGGCGGAGCGCGTCCAGGAACTCCGACACGTCGGCCACCCGGTCCTTGAGCAGGTAACCGACGCCGTGCGGGCTTCCGGAGATCAGCTCGATCGCGTAGCGTTCCTCCACCCACTGCGACAAGACGAGCACGCCCGTGTCCGGCCAGCGGTCACGGATCACGAGCGCGGCGCGCAGCCCCTCGTCGGTGAACGTCGGCGGCATCCTGACGTCGATGACGCACACGTCCGGGGTGCACGCCTCCACGGCGCGCATCAGCGCCTCGGCGTCGGTCGCGGCGACGACGACCTCATGGCCGGCCTCTGCCAGCAGGCGGGTCAGCCCCTCGCGCAGCAAGACCGAGTCCTCCGCGATCGCCACCCTCAGCATGGCAGCTCCGCCGCGATGATCGTCGGCCCGCCGTACGGAGACTCCACGGTCAGCCGGCCGTCGACGCCGCTCACCCGGCTGGCGAGGCCGGACAGCCCCGCGCCCCGCGGGTCAGCGCCGCCGACTCCGTCGTCGCTGATCATGATGGCGAGCACGCCGGGATAGCCGTGTCCCTCGACCACGACCTTCGCCTGGCTGGCCCGCGAGTGCTTCGCGACGTTCGTGAGGGCCTCGGCGACAACGAAGTACGCGACGGCCTCTATCAGCGGCTTCGGCCGGACCGGCATGTCGACGTGTACGTCGACAGGGATAGGGCTGCGCGCGGCCAGGCCGGAGAGCGCGGCGTCGAGGCCGCGATCGGTCAGCACCGGCGGGTGCACTCCCCTGACGAGGTCCCGCAGCTCGGTCAGCGCGGCCTTGGCCTGCGAGTGGGCCGAGTCGACCAGGTCCCTGGCCGCGTCGATGTCGTCGCCGAACCTCGCCTTGGCGCGGCCCAGCTCCATCGCGAGCGCGACCAGCCGCTGCTGGGCGCCATCGTGCAGGTCGCGCTCGATCCTCCGCCGCTCGGTTTCCGCCGCGTCCACCACCCGCTCGCGGCTCAGCTCGAGCTCGGCGACCCGGGCGGCCAGGCTGCTTGGCGGCCCGAGCAGGCGCCGGGCCAGCATGGTGTCCGCGACCGCGAGGCCCCTGGTCACCTGCGGCGCGGCCAGCAGCACCAGCACGCCCGCCACGGCCACGAGCACGGCCTTCGACTCGTGCAGCGCCCGGCCGTCTACATGGAAGCCGCCGCCCGGCAGCGACCAGTCGAACAGCGGCAGCGTGACCATGATCAGGCCGATGGCCCACACGCCCAGGCTGACGAACGCGGCCGCCGCGCTGAGCGGCCCCCGCGCCACCGCGTAGAGCACCTCGCGCCAGGTAGCGCGCTCGCTGAGCTTCGTGAGGCGCGGCACCAGCCGCAGCCGGTACCCGCTGCGCGTGCCGGCCGGCCAGGCGGGGATCTGCTCGCCGAGCGTGACGGCGAACCTCGTCCGCTCGGCGCTGGCGAACCAGTCGGTGAACCGCAGCGTGGCGCCGAGTATCGGCAGGCCGATCATCGCCACCGGGAGGCCCAGCGCGCCGATCACGAGCCCGGGAACCACGATCCAGACGACAAGGGCGCCGACGCACACGCCGATGAAGTGATGGATGAAGGCAAGCCAGGTGCGCGGCGACACCAGGTCCCGAACGAAGTACATGCAAGCGACGCTAGGCCATGCCCGCCCGCGCCCGCCATCATCCGGTCTTCCGGATGCGAGGTAATGCTAGCCCTACCCCGGCGCTGGCAAGCAGGCCGAGGCTCACGCCCAGCTAGAGGAGCCGTCGTCGTGTTAGTCGTCGTGTTATCTGGATGATTTCGGGCCCGGATCGGCCGCAGACTTGCTTGGGATAGTTAGCGCTTGATATAGTTTGCAAGCATACAGCCGCCGCACAGGAAGGTAGAGACTATGGCCGTCTATTCCACCCGGGACCTGCAGGCAGAGTTCCTTGACACGATCCGCGCGAGCCAGGAGACCGTCGTTGAGGCGGTCAAGACCTGGGTCGACGCCGTCAAGGCCGTGACGCCGAAGGTGCCATTTGCCCAGGTACCGCTCGCCGCGAAGCTGCCCAAGCCGGAGAACGTCGTGACCAGCGCGTACGACTTCGCCGAGAAGCTGCTCTCCAGCCAGCGCCACTTCGCGGAAGAGCTGGTGAAGGCGACGGCACCACTGATGGCGGGCAACGGTACCCATGAGATGCCGGGCTCAGCCGCCGAGTGAGGCATCCGCACTAGTACGCGGCGGTACCGGAGCCCGGTGCCGCCGCGTACTATAATTCGCGATACCCGAGGAGGTGACCGTGACGGACCCGTGGCAAGCGCAGCGGGAGGCGCTCGGTGCCTTCATCCGCACCCAGCGCAAGATGGCGAACCTTTCGCTCCGCCAGCTCGCCGAGCTGACCAGCCTGTCGAATCCGTACCTCAGCCAGGTCGAGCGGGGTCTGCACCAGCCGTCGGTACGCGTGCTCAAGGCGATCTCCGATGGACTTAACCTGTCCGCCGAGACGCTCCTCGCGCAGGCCGGCCTGATCGATGCCGTGACCGGTGAGGGCCCGGACACTGATGGGGCGGGCCGGGCGGACGCCGGTGAGAGAGGCCGCAATGCACGGACCGAGGACGTGATCGGGGCAGACGAGCGCCTGAGCGACGACCAGAAGGCAGCGCTGATCGCGGTGTACCGCAGCATGGTCGGTCAGTCCTGACGGCGGCGCCGCCCGCGACCGCGGATGTGCCCGGGAGACACCGCGCGGCGCGCGTTTCGTGCTACGCGGCCAATGCCGGCGGCCGGCGGGCGGCTTAGCCTCGGCCGCAAGCGGAAATCAGGTAATCATGAGTACCCATACCGATAGCTTGGCGGCGGCCGCGGCGGATGCTGTGACAGCTCCGCTCGACCTGCTGCTCACCGACGCGGCCCTCGGCACGCTCCGCCGGATGAACCCGGGCGGCTCTGGCCTGCGGCTGGCAGGGGCGCTAGCCGTGCGCCCGTCTCTCGTGGCGAGTCAGGGCCGGCAACTGCTCGGCGAGATGGCACGCATCGCGGTGGGCAGCTCCGAGATACAGCCGTCCCGGCGAGACCGGCGGTTCACGGATCCGGCATGGCAGGGCAACCCGCTGCTGCGCCGCGTGCTGCAGACGTACCTGGCCGCTGCCCAGGCAACGGAGGGTCTCGTCGCCGGCGCGGAACTGGACTGGGCCGACGCGGAACGGGTTGGTTTCGCGCTCACCAACCTGGTGGACGCGCTGGCGCCAAGCAACAGCCCGGTGCTCAACCCGGCGGCCGTGAAAGCGGTCATCGACACCGGAGGCGGCAGCGCCGTGGCCGGCCTGCGGCACTTCGTCGCCGACATGGCCGCCCCGCCCCGGGTGCCGTCCATGGTGGAGCCGGACGCTTTCGAGGTCGGCGCGGACCTCGCGGTCACGCCGGGGGCGGTAGTCCTGCGGACCCCGGTGTTCGAGCTGATCCAGTACCGGCCCGTCACGACCACGGTCAGGCAGGTTCCGCTGCTGATCGTCCCGCCGACGATCAACAAGTTCTACGTGATCGACCTGGCGCCAGGACGGAGCATGGCCGAGTACCTGGTCGGCCAGGGACAGCAGGTCTTCATGATCTCCTGGCGCAACCCGGACGCCAGGCAGGCGGCCTGGGACTTCGACACCTACGGGCAGGCCGTTCTCGACGCCATGGACGGCGCCGCGCGGATCACGGGCAGCGAGCGGACCGCGGTCCTGGGGGTGTGCTCGGGCGGCATCATCGCCGCGATGGTGGCCGCGCACCTGGCGCTCGCCGGCGAGCAGGACAAGATCGCCGCCCTGACGCTCATGGTCACGGTGCTGGACCAGGCGCGGGCCGGCCTGGCCAGCGCCGTCCTCGACGAGCGGTCCGCGCGGCTGGCCGCCGCCGCGTCCAGGGCCCGCGGGTATCTCGACGGCCGGGCGCTGGCCGAGGTATTCGCCTGGCTGCGGCCCAACGACCTGATCTGGAACTACTGGGTCAACAATTACCTGCTGGGACGCAAGCCGCCGCCGTTCGACATCCTGTTCTGGAATGCGGATACCACCAGGATGACCGCGGCCCTGCACCGGGACTTCCTCCGGCTGGGCGTGACGAACGGGCTCGCGCAGCCCGGAGGCGTGACGATGCTCGGCTCACCGGTCGACTTGTCGCTCGTTGACAGGGACAGTTACCTCGTCGCCGGGATCACCGACCACATCTGTCCCTGGGAGAGCTGCTACCGGTCCACTCAGCTGCTGGGCGGCAGCAAGCGGTTCGTGCTGTCCACGAGCGGGCACATCGCCGCGATGGTGAACCCGCCGGGAAACGAGAAGGCCAGATACCAGATTGCGAAGGACTGTCCAGCAGACCCGCGGGAGTGGCTACAGCACGCGGAGAGCTACCACGGATCCTGGTGGCCAGACTACGCGGACTGGCTGGCCGAGCGCTGCGGCGAGGAGACCGCCGCTCCCGATGAGCTGGGCGGCGGCAGCCTGGCACCGCTATGCGACGCGCCGGGAACGTACGTCCATGACCGCTGACGAAGGGCCGCCCGGACCCGCCGCGCCGCCGTGGCGGGCCGGCGGCGGGGAACGCCTGCGGACGCTGACTGTCCGTGGCCGCGTCCTGCGGGTGGCGGTGCGGGACGGCGATCCTGACTGGCCGCCGCTGCTGCTGTGCAACGGCATCGGCGTGAGCCTCGAACTGCTCCAGCCGTTCGTCGACGCGCTCGATCCGCGGCGCTGTGTCATCAGGTTCGACATGCCCGGCGTCGGCGGGTCGCCGGCACCGGTGGTTCCCTATCACCTGATCACCACCGGGCCGTTGCTGGCTGGGCTGCTCGACCAGCTCGGCCATGAGCGGGCCGACGTGCTGGGCATCTCCTGGGGAGGCGGGCTCGCGCAGCAGTTCGCGCTGAGCCGCCCGGACCGGGTGCGCCGCTTGGTGCTGGTGGCGACCGCGCCCGGCGCGCTCATGGTGCCCGGGCACCCGCGCGTCCTGCGGCACTTGCTCACGCCGCGGCGGCACCGCGACCCGCAGTACTCGGCCCGCATCGCCGCCGAACTGTACGGGGGCAGCGCGCGGAAAGACCCGGCCATGGCCCGTGAGCTGCTGCACGCGACGACACGCCTCGGCCCGGCCAGGGGCTATTACTACCAGCTGATGGCCGGCCTCGGCTGGACCAGCCTCCCGCTGCTGCCGAGGCTGCGGCCGCCCACCCTGATCCTGGCCGGCGATGACGACCCGATCATCCCGCTGGTCAACGCGCGGATCATGCACCGGCTGATACCAGGCAGCCAGCTGCACATCTATCACGGCGGTCACCTCGAGCTGGCCGCGGACGCGGAGCGCCTGGCGCCGGCCGTGGAGGCGTTCCTCGATGCCGGCCTCACCGGCGAGGGGAGCCAGGAATGACACAGGTCGCGAGCA
>NZ_JBARCR010001248.1:0-6782 GCF_049794275.1 Trebonia sp. | reverse complement strand
GGCCGGGGCCGGCCCCGCGGTGGAGACGGCGGAGGCGTCCGCAGTCAGCCGCGTACGTTCCGACAAGATCTCCCAGTCACCGTAGACCTCGGAGAAGTCTTCGCGCCGGTCAGCGGACCGCCCGATCGTGTCGATCGACACGTGCAGATCCGTCCGGCCGGACGCGTCGCCCCAGCCGCCGTCCGGCTCTTGCCAGGGCATTCCCTCCGGGCGGGCGGCCTCGTTCGCGAGGCCGGTCCGCGGGTCGGCGAGGGCGGCGACGTGCCGCGCGACGCGCGGGTCGAGCCAGGGCTCGCGGATGTAGGGCGGGTAGACCGTGAGACGTTCCCTGAGCGTGAAGCCCGCTGCGGCCGTGAGCTGGGCGAGCTCGTCGATCTGCGGCCAGGGGCGTTCCGGGTTGACGTGGTCCGGGGTCAGCGGCGAGACGCCGCCCCAGTCGTCGATACCCGCGTCGAGAATAAGCTGGTGCTGGTCGCCGACGAGGTTCGGCGGCGCCTGCACGCGGGCCTTCGGGCCAAGGAGGAGGCGGGTGACCGCGATGGTCGCGGCCAGGTCCTCGAGCTCGGCGTCCGGCGTATCGCGCATCTTGGTGTCGGGCTTGGCGCGGAAGTTCTGCACGATGACTTCCTGGATGCCGTTGTACTCGCGGGCGACCCGCCGGATCGCGAAGATCGAGTCGGCTCGCTCCTCAATCGTCTCGCCGATGCCGATCAGGATGCCGGTGGTGAACGGGACGTTGCTGCGGCCGGCGTCCTCAAGGACCCGCAGCCGGACCTTCGGATCCTTGTCGGGGCTGCCGAAGTGCGGGCCGCCCTTGGTCTCGTACAGGCGGCTCGAGGTCGTTTCGAGCATCATGCCCATGCTCGGCGCGACCGGCTTGAGCCGCTGGAAGTCCTGCCAGGTCATGACTCCGGGGTTCAGGTGCGGTAGCAGTCCGGTCTCCTCGAGGACCCGGATCGCCATCGCCCGTACGTAAGACAGCGTGTCGTCGTAGCCGTGCGCGTCCAGCCACTCCCTGGCCTGCCGCCACCGGGCTTCCGGGCGGTCGCCCAGGGTGAAGAGGGCCTCTTTGCAGCCGAGCCGCGCGCCTTCGCGGGCGATGTCCAGCACCTCGTCGGGGCTGAGGAACGGGCTGTCGAGGTGCTTCGGCACGGTCGCGAACGTGCAGTAGGCGCAGCGGTCCCGGCACAGCCTGGTCAGCGGGATGAAGACCTTCTTCGAGTAGGTGATGATCCCGGGCCGGCCGGCGGCTTCCAGGCCGGCGTCCCTGGTTCTGCGCGCGTAGCCGAGGAGCGCTCGCAGGTCGCCGCCGCGGGCGTGCAGCAAGACCGCGGCTTCGGTCTGGTCCAGTGGCTTGCCGTCCCTGGCGCGGGCCAGCGCCCTGCGCATGGCCGCCTCGCTAACCCCGCTGTTTCCACCCTGGTCGATGCTGGAAGCGCTCATACTCCTGACCTTAAGGCACTAGGCGAGTGCGGCCCGAGCGGCCTCCTGCCGGTCTAGACCTGTCGGCCGGGAACGTCAGAAGCGGCGGTAGTCGCGGACCGGCAGCTTCGGGGCCCGGCGCGGCGGGCCGCCAAGGCCGCTCAGCTTCACCAGCCTAGTGACCCGGTGCCGGTGGCCCGCGTACGGGCCGAGCAGTTCGAGCATTTCCTCGTCGTTGGTGGCGGACCGGCCGGCCAGCGCCCAGCCGACCATGTCCGGCAGGTGCGCGTCGCCGACAGAGACCGCGTCCGGGTCTCCCGCGGCGCGCTGCCGCGTCTCCGCGGACGTCCAGGGCCCGATGCCGGGGATGGTACGCAGCAGGCGGTCGGCTTCCTCGTGGGTCTTGGCGAGCAGCCGCTCCAGGCTGTCCGCCACGGTGCACGCCCTGATGATCGTCTGGGCGCGGACGCCTTCCACGCCGGCCCGGTGCCAGTCCCAGGACGGGATGCGCCGCCACGTCTTCGGGTCGGGAAAGACGCGCATGCCCCTGGGCGCGGGGCCTGGCGGCTGGCCGCCGAACTTAGCGAGCAGGATCCGCCACGCCCGGTGCGCCTCGATGGTGAGGACCTTCTGCTCGAGTACCGCGGGGACGAGCGCCTCCATCAGGCGGCCGCTGCGGCCGAGACGGAGGCCGGGGTGCCTGCGAGCGACCTGGCGCAGGACGGGATCGCCGGAGGGGTCGAAGCCGGAAATGTCGTCGTGCAGGCCGAGGGCGCCAGGGAGGGCGTCGAGCAGCCAGTCCGCTCCCGGACCCCAGGCCTGGGCCAGGACCAGGGGGCCCGCGGGCGCCGAGGCGGCCGGGAAGGGGGCCGTGACCCGGATCGTGGCGGGGCCGTCAGGCGTGAGCGAGGTCCGCCACACCGCCCCCGCCTCGTCGATGCGGAAGGTCGGGTCGCTCCGGCCGCGGCCTTGCACGGACAGCGTGACCCGGACGTCGACGAGGAAGGGCGCCTGCCATTCGCGGACGCGGGCGGGCTCGGGCCTAGCGGCGGCGGCGGTCCTCGACGGGGCCGTGCCGGTCATGCTGAGTCCCTGGTAGCCCACGGGTCAACATGCTAGGGGCTGCCCTGCCGTTCGGCGGGGACCTTGGACGGACCGGTGCTAGGCGTCGGTAGAGAAGCGGACCGAGGTGGGCTCCAGCCGGACATCGGGCCAGACGCGCAGGCCGCGGGCCAGCTCGTTACGCGACCCGATGAACGCGCGGTCGCCGATGATGGCGCCGTCGAGCACCGCGCCGTCGTCGATCGTGGCACCGAAGCCGACGATGCTGTCCCTGACCACGGCGCCAGCGCCGATGACGGCCCCGTCGAAGAGCACGCTGCCGTGCACGACGGCACCGGCGCTGACGACCGACCGGGCGCCCGCCACCGTGCCGCCGGACAGCACCGCGTCAGCGGCCACCTGGGCATCGTCGAGCAGCAGGAACTCCGCGGCCGCGACCGGCGACGTGGCCGCGCCGAGCGAGGCGGCCGAGCCAGGGGAAGGATCCGAGCCAGCGGGGTGCGGCACAGCCGTCGACGGCATGAGTCCGAGCACCAGGTCGCACGATCCGCGCACGAACGCTTCCGGCGTGCCGACGTCCAGCCAGTACGCGCTCTCCGCGTACCCCATCACCAGGGCGTCCGCCGCGATCAGCTCGGGGAACGTCTCGCGCTCCACCGACACCACACGGCCGGGCGGTATCTGGTCGATGACAGAGCGGCGGAACACGTAGCAGCCGGCGTTGATCCGGTTGGTGACCGGGTGCGGGGTCTTCTCGAGGAACGCGGTGACCCGTCCGCCGCGTTCTGTCGGCACGACACCGTACCGGCTCGGGTCCTCCACCTCGACCAGGTGCAGCGTCACCGCCGCTTCCCGCTTGCGGTGCAGGTCTACCTGGGCGGGGAGGTCGTGGGCGGACAGGACGTCGCCGTTCAGCACGACGATCGGGTCTTCGGGACCTCCGTGCAGGAGGGATGCCGCGTTCCTGATGCCGCCGCCGGTCCCCAGCGGGGACGACTCGTGCACGTAGTCGATGGACAGCCCGAGGGCCGCCCCGTCGCCGAAGGCCTCGGTGAACATCTCGGCGCGGTATGAAGTCGCCAGGACCACGTGCGTGATGCCGCACTCGGCCGCCCTCACGAGCTGGTGCGTCAGGAACGGGACGCCTGCCGTCGGGAGCAGCGGCTTGGGCTCGGACAGGGTAAGCGGACGCAGCCGGGTGCCCTTGCCACCCACAAGCATGATCGCTTCAAGGGCTTCACGTGGCATTTGGGATTCTCGCTTTAAGCGCTCGGTTTTCACGGACAGTCACCGGGCGGTGCCGCTGACTCACGCAGCATACTCACGCGCCCGGCTAGCGCCGCGGCGCCCGGGAATTCGAGCCTGTCGCGTTACTCGCCAAAACTCGCCGCAGCTGAGCTCACCCGGCGCGGGTGTCCGTCGCCTGCTGGTCCGCCGCGCGCTTGTAGCTGGCCAGATGCGCGGCCGCCGACGCGGCCCAGGTGAACTCCTGGGCCCTGGTGTGCCCGAGAACGCCGAGCGCGGCGCGCCGCTCCGGGTCGTCGATCAGCGCGCGCAGCGCGACCTGGATGGACTCCGCGTCCGGTTCGGTGTACGCGACCGCCTCGCCGCCCACCTCGGGCAGCGACGTGCGATGCGTGGTCAGTACCGGCGCGCCGCACGCCATCGCCTCGAGCACCGGAAGCCCGAATCCCTCGCCGTGCGAGGGGAAGGCCACCACGAGCGCGCCGCCGAGAAAGCCGGGCAGCTCCGCGAACGGCAGGTAGCCGGGACGGCACAGCCGCAGGTGCGGCGGGACCGCGGCGACAGCCGCGTCCACGTCCTCGCTCCAGCCGCCGCCGCCCGCGAGGACGAGCGCGGGCGGGTCGGTGAGGTCGCCGACAGCGCCCGCCCAGCCCTTGATCAGGGCGGCGACGTTCTTCCGCGGGTCCATCGAGCCGAGGAACGCGATGTACGGCTTGCCGTGCAGCCCCAGCCGCCCCGAGATCTGGCTGACCTGGTGCGGATCGGGCCGGTGGAACAGCCGGTGATCCACCCCGTGGTAGGCGACGTCGATCTTTGCGGTGTCCATGCCAAGCACCCGGACCAGCTCATCGCGGGTCGCGTTGGACGGCACGATGATCCGCGTGGCGCGCCTGGTAGCGGTGCGGATCGCCGACTTGAAGAACATCCCGCTGACCGCGGTGTGGTGCTCGGGTTCGGTGAAGAACGTGACGTCGTGGACGGTGACGACCGTCGGCCGGCCAGGCCGCATCGGCATCGAGTAGTGCGGCATGTGGATCACGTCCGCGTTCACCTGCTGAGCGACGACCGGCAGCCCGCTCTGCTCCCAGGCGAGCCGCGCGGGGCGGTGCCCGAGCGCGGCGGGCCCCGCGACGATGGTCGCGCCAGGAGCGAGCCGGCCGTACCGTCCTTCGTCGGCCCGCTGACAGACGACCGCCAGGTCCGCCCCTGCCGCGGCGAGCGCTCCGATAAGGCCGTCAACGTAGCGACCCAGCGCGCCGCGATCTGTCGGCACGTCGGTCGCGTCAACCAGTACCCGAAGTGCCACGACTCCATGCGCTCCCTTCGAAGTCCTGATAGCCGCAGCCTACGCCCCTGCCCCAGTCCTGGACGAGCATGCTCGGATAACAGTGAACAGTGCAGGAACTCGGCGGGGAACGGTGCCGGAACTCAGCAAGACGGGACAGATTTGCCCGCCTTGAGCGCCTCAAGGTCCGATACCGCCTGGGACAGGGTACTCACCTTGGCGAGGCGCAGCCCGGCCGGCACGGCGCCCGCCGTGTTGGCGCAGTTGGCCGACGGGGTGAGGAAGACGGTCGCGCCCGCGCTCCGCGCGGCGGCCATCTTCTGCTGTATGCCGCCGATCGGCTGCACCTGGCCGGCCGGGGTTATCTCCCCCGTGCCCGCGATGAATTTGCCGCCGGTCAGGTTGTCGGAGGTGAGCATGTCGATGATCCCGAGCGCGAACATCATGCCCGCGCTCGGGCCGCCGATGTTGCCAACGTCGATCGTCACCGTGAACGGGAACTTGTACTGCTGCTGAACCTCGATGCCGATGATCGGCTTGCCGCCCGAGTCCTTGGTCGCGACCTGCAAGGACAGCGTCTGGCCTTCCCGCAGCACGGTCAGCTGCAGCTCCGAGCCCGCCGGATGCGCCGAGATCGCCGAGCTGAGGCTGGCCGGACCGGTCACCGGCTTGCCGTTCACCGCCTCGATCACGTCCCCCGCCTTGAGCACGGTGCTCGCGGGATACCCGGGATGCGTGGAGATCACCACGGTCACTGTCTGATACGGGATGTGCAGCTCGGTCAGCGCGGCGGCGGTGGCCGTCTCCTGCGACGAGGCCATCTGCTCGATGTCCTGCGTGTGGGTCTGCTGCGCGGACTGTCCCGGCGGGAAGATCTCGGCCTCCGGCACCACCGCGTTGGTCGGGCTGAGCCAGCCGCGCAGCGCCTGGAAGATGTTCAGCCGCACGCCGGGGCCGCCGTTGAAGCCGACGGTCACCATGTTGAGGTGCCCGGTGGTCGGGTACGTCTGGTGCCCGCTGATCTTGATCAGTGGCTGTCCCGACGGGTCATTGCCCAGCGTGTTCAGCGTCGGGCCCGGCAGCAGGATCACGTAGGGCACCGGAACGAGGACCGCTACCGCGATCGCGATCAGGGTCGCGATCCCGGCGATGGTCAGCGTCAGCGAGCGTCGGAACATGCCCGAAGATTACGCGCTGCCGACCCACTCGTCAGAACCGTCGGTGAACCGCTGGTGCTTCCAGACTGGCACCGAGGCCTTGAGCTCGTCGATCATGGCGTGGCAGGCGTGGAACGCCTCCGCGCGGTGCGGACAGGCCACCCCCACGACGACCGCCAGGTCGCCGACCGCCAGATCGCCCACGCGGTGCACCGCGGCGAGCGCCACCACCTCGGGGTACTTGGCGACGATGGCCTCGGCGACGCGGCGCAGTTCGGCCTCCGCTGAGGGATGCGCGCTGTAGGAAAGGCCGGTCACGCCGCGGGCCGCGTCGTTGTCCCGCACGGTCCCGCAGAAAATCACGTCACCGCCGGCCGCCGGGTCGGCGATCGCCGCCCGCACCTCGTCAACGGACAGCTCGGTGTCCCTGATAGCGATCAGCCTGATCTGGCTCACCCGACTAAGGTATCGCGGAACCGCGTAGGTAACGACGTGCCCTTCCGCCGGGCGCGCCTGACGATCGCGGCGGTACCGAGGACCGCGGCGGCCGTCCCCGCGGCCCCTGCCGCGGTGAGCGCCGCGTCCTTGCGGGCGATCCTGCGGCCCGCTAC
>NZ_JBARCR010001247.1:0-2117 GCF_049794275.1 Trebonia sp. | reverse complement strand
GCGCTCGGCGCCGGGTCAGCCGGGGCGCTCGGGGCCGGCGACGGTGGCTGAGCAGGGTCGGGCTGGGAGACGCCACGGGCCCGTTCCGAATGAATGTCCTTTTCTACCGCGGCGGACTGAGCCAGCTCGACCGGGTCGACATCCTCCCCCATCGCGGCCGGGTCCTGACCCGCGAGCTGGGCGGCGCGCTCGGCGGCGGACAGGATGCCGAGGTCGGCGCGCTCCTCGTAGGGCAGGTGGTCCAGCGCGAGGCGGCGGAAGATGTAGTCCATCACCGAGGTCGCGATGCGGATGTCCGGGTCGTCGGTCATGCCCGCCGGCTCGAACCGCATGTTGGTGAACTTCGCGACGAAGGACTCGAGCGGGATGCCGTACTGCAGCCCGACCGAGATCGCCACCGAGAACGCGTCCATCACGCCGGCCAGGGTGGAGCCCTGCTTGCCGAGCTTGAGGAAGACCTCGCCCACGCCGTCGTCGGGGTAGGTGGAGGCGGTCATGTAGCCTTCCGCGCCGGCCACGTCGAACCTGGTCACGGTCGCGGAGCGGGTCTTGGGCAGGCGCCTGCGGACCGGGCGGTTCACGTCCTCCTGCACCGGGGCGGGTGCCGGGGACTGGACGGGCGCCGGGGACTGCGCCTCGGCGGGCACTTCCTTCTTCTTTGCGATGGACAGCGGCTGGCCGACCTTGCAGTTGTCGCGGTAGATCGCGAGCGCCTTCAGGCCGAGCTTCCAGCCCTCGAAGTAGATCTCCTCGACCTCCTCGACGGTGGCCGACTCGGGCATGTTGACCGTCTTGGAGATCGAGCCGGACAGCATCGGCTGCACGGCGGCCATCATCCGGACGTGGCCCATCGGGCTGATCGAGCGCTCGCCCATCGCGCAGTCGAACACCTCGTAGTGCTCGGGCCTGAGACCGGGGGCGTTCACCACGTGACCGTGATCGGCGATGTACTCGGTGATGGCTTCGATCTGTTCGGGCTGATAGCCGAGGTTCTTCAGGGCGCGGGGGACGGTCTGGTTGACGATCTGCATGGACCCGCCGCCGACCAGCTTCTTGAACTTGACCAGCGCGAGGTCGGGCTCGATGCCGGTGGTGTCGCAGTCCATCATGAGGCCGATGGTGCCGGTGGGCGCGAGCAGGCTGGCCTGGGCGTTCCGGTAGCCGTTGGCCTCGCCGAGCGCGAGGCACTCCTGCCAGGCCGCGGTCGCCAGCTCGAGGATCTCGCGGTCCAGCCTGCCGACCGAGCGGATCTTGCCGCTGGCGTCGGCGTGCATCCGCATGACCCGCTTGTGCGCCGTGGCGTTCCGCTCGTAGCCGTCGTAGGGGCCGACGACCTTGGCAAGCTCCGCGGAGCGCTTGTAGGCGGCGCCGGTCATCAGGCTCGTGATCGCGGCGGCGATCGCGCGGCCGCCCGCGGAATCGTAGGCGTGACCGGTGGCCATCAGCAGCGCACCGAGGTTGGCGTAGCCGATGCCGAGCTGACGGTAGGCGCGGGTGGTCTCGGCGATCTTCTCCGTCGGGAAGTCCGCGAAGCAGATGGAGATGTCCATCGCCGTGATGATGAGTTCGGACATCTTCTCGAAGCGCTCCGCGTCGAACGTGTCGTCCGGGCGGAGGAACTTCAGCAGGTTGATGCTGGCCAGGTTGCAGGACGAGTTGTCCAGGTGGACGTACTCGCTGCACGGGTTGCTCGCGGTGATGCGGCCGGACTCGGGGCAGGTGTGCCAGTCGTTGATCATGCCGTCGTACTGGATGCCGGGGTCCGCGCACTCCCAGGCCGCCTGGGCCAGCTTGCGGAACAGGTCCTTGGCGTCGATGGTCTCGATGATCTCCCCGGTCC
Source organism: Trebonia sp. (assembly GCF_049794275.1). Taxonomy (NCBI): domain Bacteria; kingdom Bacillati; phylum Actinomycetota; class Actinomycetes; order Streptosporangiales; family Treboniaceae; genus Trebonia; species Trebonia sp. Next base: position 277 of record NZ_JBARCR010001247.1, on the reverse strand, counting down.
GCCTGGCCAGCAGGTCGAACGGCATGTCGTCCTCAACCGCCTGCATGAACTCGTCGGAGACGCGGACCGAGTTGTTGGCGTTCTGGTACTGGACGCTGACGATGTCCTTGCCGCCCAGGTCCATGTCGAACCCGGCGTCGCGCAGCACCCGGACCTTGGCCTCTTCCTTGGCCTTGGTCTCGATGAACTCCTCGACGTCGGGGTGATCGACGTCCAGGACGACCATCTTGGCCGCCCGGCGGGTGGCGCCGCCGGACTTGATGGTGCCGGCCGAGGC
>NZ_JBARCR010001246.1:0-4971 GCF_049794275.1 Trebonia sp. | reverse complement strand
GTCCCGCGCGGCGGGCCGGCCGGGGTGACCTTCTCCCAGGTGACCACGACGGACGGATCGCTGATCACCATCGCCACGTTCCGCGGCCCCGTGCAGTACGCGCTGCACAACGGCAGCGACGACCCGGGACCGCTGGCCGGCCCGGTCAAGGCCGGCCCGAAGGTAACAGGAACGGAGCGCGAACGGCTGCTCGCCGCGTTCAACAGCGGGTTCAAGCTCGACGCGCTGGCCGGCGGCTACGAGCAGGAGGGCCACGTGGTCCGGGCGCTGCGCCAGGGCCTGGCCAGCCTGGTGATCGACACGTCAGGCCAGGCGTCGGTCGGCGTCTGGGGCCGCGGCCTGCCCGTCAAGGGCGAGGCCGTCTACAGCGTCAGGCAGAACCTCTGGGCGCTCGTCGCGAACGGCAAGCCGACCACGGAATCGGCCCTGTGGTGGCGCTGGGGCGGCACGCTCGGGCACGCCGAGTACGTGGCGCGCTCCGCGCTCGGCGAGAACGCGGCCGGCGAGCTGATGTACGCGGCGAGCATGTCCACCACGCCCGCCGACCTGGCCGAGGCCTTGACCGGCAGCGGAGCGCGGAGCGCCATGGAACTCGACATCAACCCCGAGTGGGTGCAGCTGGACACCGCGTCCCGGCCGGGCGGCCCGCTCAGCCCGGGGGTGCCCGGCCAGCACCGCCCCGCGAGTCAGTACCTCACCGGCTGGACGCGGGACTTCATCACCGTCCTCACCCCAGCGCCGTGACCGCCGCCACGGTCAGCTCCGTGAGGCTGCCAAGTACCAGCCGCGCTGCAGCGAGCGCGTCCGGCGCCGGCGGATACTCCGGCCGCGGCACCGCGATGACCGCCATGCCCGCCGCCGCGGCCGAGCGCAGCCCGTTGGAGGAGTCCTCCACCGCCGCGCACGACCCCGGATCAACACCCAGCAACCGCGCCACCGTCAGGTACACGTCCGGCGCGGGCTTGCCGCGCGCCTCTTCCTCGGTGGACCGCACCGCCGCGAACGACGACCGCAGCCCGGACGCGTCGAGCACCACGGCGATCAGCGACCGGGGCGAGGAACTCGCCAGCCCTAGCGTGAACCGCGCGCCAAGAAGGCGGACCGCCTCCACCGCCCCGGGCAGCAACGGCAGGTGCGACCGGTACCGCGCGGCCATCGCCTCGATCACCACCTCCGCGACCCGCGGGGGCGGCAGCCGCACCCCGAGGTCCGCGACCAGGTAGGCCGACCACTCGGCGGTGCTCATCCCCATCATCTGGGGCTGCGCGTCCGGCGACCAGTGCCCGCCGTGCGCGACGACGACCTCCCGGCGGACCTCCTCCCACACCGGCTCGGAGTCGATGAGCACCCCGTCCAGGTCGAACACGACCGCCTCGATCAACGCCGCCTCCTCGAAGAAACCACGGGCTCGAAGAGACACCACGGGCCCGTTCGGGATAAAAGATCGGGATAAAAGATTAAGACGCCTCAGCCGAGGATGAGCGCGAGCTGGCGAGACTGGGCAACCAGCGTGCCAGCCGAATCCCAGACCTCGAAATCCTCCTCGTGATAGCCGCCGCCGACGTAGCTCGTCCACGTCCGGCAGGCCAGCCAGCCGGGCGCCGGGCGGGCGCGCAGGTGCACGGTGAGCTCGACGGTGGTGGACGCGATGCCGAGCTCCAGCACCGCGGGGGGCGCCGCGTCGACGATCAGCGGCAGGGCCAGCAGGTCCGCGGGCCGGCCGTCGCGGAACCGCATCCAGAATTCATACTGCGGGTCCCCGGTCGGCTGCCCGGTCAGCCAGCCGGGCGCGGACGGGATCCGGTAGTCGAAGTGGCCGGCGATCGAGACGCCGCGCACCGGGCCAGGCTCGAAGCCGAAGCACTCCTCAGGCGGCGGCAGGGCAGGCGCGGCGCCGGCCGAGAACGCGTGACCGCCCGGCCGCGCGGCGGCCTGCGCGAGGTCGGTGAACGCGGCGGTGGTGCGGAGCACCTGCTTGCCGTCCCGCCACAGGGCGGCCTCGCCGAACGCGGTCGTCTTGCCGGCCCTGATCACCTCGGTGCTTACCCGGGCCGGCCCCGGCGAGCCGGGCCGCAGGTAGAAGCCGGAGATGACGAGCGGGTCAGGGAACGGCAGCACGCGCGCCAGCGCGCGGGTGCACAGCGCGAGCATGAAGCCGCCGTTGACGCCGGGCACGCCGCTCCAGGTTTCGCCGAGGCTCCCCTCGAACTCGGGCCCTTCCCCGGACAGCCGCGTGTCCGCGTCGAACTCGAACTCGCCCACTTAAGGCAGCGTCAGGATCTCGTGGCCGTCCTCGGTAACCAGGACGGTGTGCTCGAACTGGGCGGTCCGCTTGCGGTCCCGCGTGACCGCGGTCCACCCGTCCGGCCAGATGTCGTACTTGATCGTGCCGAGGGTGAGCATGGGCTCGATGGTGAACGTCATGCCCGTTTCCATCATCACGTCGTTGTCCGGGTCGTCGTAGTGCGGCACGACCAGGCCGGAGTGGAACGTGGTGCCGATGCCGTGCCCGGTGAAGTCGCGGACCACGCCGTACCCGAAGCGGCGCGCGTAGGACTCGATGACGCGGCCGACGGCGTTCAGCGGCCGGCCGGGGGCCACGGCGCGGATGCCGCGCATCATGGCCTCGTGCGTGCGCTCGACCAGCAACCGGGATTCCTCGGCCACGTCACCGGCCAGGAACGTCGCGTTGGTGTCCCCGTGCACCCCGCCGATGAACGCTGTTATGTCGACATTGACGATGTCGCCGTCCTTCACGACCGTGTCATCGGGGATGCCGTGGCAGATGACCTCGTTCAGCGAGGTGCACAGCGACTTGGGGTAGCCGCGGTAACCCAGCGTGGACGGGTACGCCCCGCGGGCGACGAGGAAGTCGTGCCCGACCTGATCCAGGTAGTCGGTCGTGACGCCGGGCCGGACGTTGCGGCCCACCTCTTCCAGCGCCTGGGCGGCGAGCCGGCAGGCCACCCGCATCCGCGCGATCGTGTCGGCGTCCTTGACGTCGGGCTCGCCGAGCGTGGGCTGCTTCTTGCCCACGTACTCGGGGCGGGCGATGTTCGCGGGGACCTGCCGGATCGGGGAGAGCCGGCCCGGGTGGAGCAAAGTGGCCATGTTCTGGGAGTCTAATGTGCATGACTACCGCACAGCAGCAATGGTGGTTCTGCACGAGGCACAACACGGTTGAGGGGCCGGACACCGACTGTCCTGGCAAGGACCTGCTCGGCCCGTATGCGACCAGAGAAGAGGCCGCTAACGCCCTGGAGAAGGTGAAAGAGCGCAACGAGGAGTGGGACGCGCAGGAATAGCCGGAATGGCGGGACCAGCCGGATCGGCGACGTCTCTTTCCGCGCCCGCCCGGAAGTAGGCTAGACCTCGTGAGCAAAGACTTGCCGCCCGCCGCAGAAGCGCGGATGGCCGAGATCAGGCGCAGTGGCACCTGGGGCTCGGCGCTCACGTCCGACGAGTTCGCCGCGATCAAGTCCGCCGGCTTCGAGGCGACCGGCCAGGTGCTCGGCGCGGCCGTCTACAACATCGGCTACACCGGCGGCTACGGCTGCCCGGGCGCGTGGGGCAGCTACGGGTACACCTGGGGGTCGTCTCCCATGGGCGCGCGGACCCAGGTGTCGAGCCGGGGCGGCTACGGGTCGTTCGGGCCGCTGGTGCAGACGATGTACGAGGCGCGGCGCACCGCCATCAACCGGATGGTGGAGGAGTGCACGGAACTCGGCGGCCACGGCGTCGTCGGCGTCCGGCTGACGATCGGGCCGTTCCCGTCCGGCGGGCTGGAGTTCAAGGCGATCGGCACCGCGGTGCGCGCGCCGGGCGCGCCGCCGCTCCGCCACCCGTTCACCTCCGACCTGTCCGGCCAGGACTTCGCGAAGCTGGTGCACAAGGGCTGGATGCCCGCCGGGCTGGTGCTCGGCATCTCGGTCGCGGCGCGGCACGACGACTGGCTGACCCGCGGCCAGACCCGGTGGGGCGCCGGGAACGCCGAGGTCACCGGCTACACCGAGCTGGTCAACGACGCGCGGCACGACGCGCGGACGCAGCTGGCCGCCGAAGTCAAGCGGCTCGGCGCGCAGGGCGTGGTGGTCGCCGACATGAACTTCCACGTGCGCGAGCGCGAGTGCCCGGCTCAAGAGGGCGGCCGCGATCATGTGGTTGAGGCGATCAACGTCGGTACCGCGATCGTCCGCTTTTCAGATCATGCGGAACGTAAGGGGCCCTCTCCGCTGGCCATCATGTCTCTCGACCCGCAGCGACGCCAGGCGGCGCGGATCGATATCGGCGCGAACAGAAACGCCTAACGGAAGATGAGGACGTCATGACCGACCAGCAGACCAGTGACCTTGGGGTGGCGGGCGTCCCGCAGGACGCCATCAAGCGGCTCGCCGAACTGCAGCCGGGCAAGGCAGGGTCGATCTTCACCTCCGACCTGTCGGTGAACGAGTTCCTGCTGGTGCGCGAGGCCGGGTTCCGGCCGCTCGGCCTGGTGCTCGGCTCGTCGATCTACCACGTGGGGCTGCAGGTCGGCCGCTGGGGCCGCAACCAGGAGCTGGACGTGCTGTCGCAGGCGATGTACCACGCGCGGGAGCTGGCCATGTCCCGGATGGAGGCCGAGGCGGACGCGCTGAAGGCCGACGGCATCGTCGGCGTGCGGCTGGACGTGGAGATGAAGGAGTTCGGCGCGGACATCGCGGAGTTCATCGCCGTGGGCACGGCGGTGAAGGCCGAGCCGGACGCGGGCGGCGGCGGCGTGAGCAACTGGCGGAACAACAAGAAGCAGCCGTTCACCTCCGACCTGTCCGGCCAGGACTTCTGGACGCTGATCCGGGCGGGCTACGCGCCGCTGGGCATGGTGATGGGCTCGTGCGTGTACCACATCGCGCACCAGCGGATGGGCGCCAAGATCGGCAACATCGGGCGCAACGTCGAGATCGAGCAGTTCACCCAGGCGCTGTACGACGCGCG